>JACQAF010000115.1 GCA_016195145.1 Rhodospirillales bacterium | reverse complement strand
GACGAACGCGAACAGCGACAGCGCCGGATTAAGCCCCGCCCGGGCGAAAATCCGCCACAGGGGGAAAATCACGACGGCGGCGGCAATGATCAATCCGAAGGTAAAATATCCGCCCATTTCGTACATTTCTTCCTCCCTCAGGCTTGAATCGGCGCGGACGTGGCCAGCGCGGGCGCCGACGATTTGCGCACCCGCTCGCTCGCCGATTTAAGCTGGCCGCACGCCGCCATGATATCGCGCCCGCGCGGCGTGCGTATCGGCGACACGTAACCCGCCTTCATCAGAATGGCGGAGAAGACGTCGATGGCCGCATCGTCGGAGCATTCGAAGGACGAGTCCGGCCACGGGTTGAACGGGATCAGATTGACCTTCGCCGGAATGCCGGCAAGCAGGCGCAGAAGCTCGCGCGCATCGGCGGGGCTGTCGTTGACGCCCTTCAGCATCACGTATTCGAAAGTGATTCGCCGGGCGTTGCTGACCCCCGGATAGCCGCGGCAGGCGGCGAGCAGCTCGGCGATCGGATATTTCCGGTTGAGCGGCACCAGCCGGTCGCGCAGCTCGTCGGTGACGGCGTGCAGCGACACGGCGAGCATGACGCCAAGTTCGGCCCCGCAGCGCCGGATCATCGGCGCGACGCCCGAAGTCGACAGCGTGATCTTACGCCGCGAGACGGCGATGCCGTCGCCGTTCATGATGATCTTCAGCGCCTTGGCGACGTTGTCGTAATTGAACAGCGGCTCGCCCATGCCCATCATCACGATGTTGGTGAGCTTGCGCCCCGCATCGGGCGCCGGCCACTCGCCGAATACGTCGCGCGCGATCAGCACCTGCTCGACAATCTCGGCCGGCTCCAGGTTGCGCACCAGACGCTGCGTGCCGGTGTGGCAGAACTTGCACGACAGGGTGCAGCCGACCTGGCTCGAAACGCACAGCGTGCCGCGATCTTCCTCGGGAATGTGAACGCACTCGATCTCTTGCCCGTCGGCCTGGCGCAGCAGCCATTTCTGGGTGCCGTCGAGCGATTGCTGATGGCGCGCGATCTGCGGCCGGGCGATGTGAAAGCGCTCGGCGAGCTTGGCCCGCAGGCCCTTCGACATGTCGGTCATCGCGTCGAACGAGGTCAGGCCGCGCACATAAATCCACTGCCAGAGCTGCTTGGCGCGGAAGGCCGGCTCGCCGAGCTTGGCGAACTCGGCCGCCAGCTCCTCGCGCGTCAGGCCGACGAAATTCACCCGCCCGTCGGGCAGGACGGGCGGCGGCAATTCGACCTTGCCGGCGTCGAGCGCCGGCGGCGGCGTGATGGCGGTGTCGTTCATGAATCCCTTATATAGGCGCTTTGTACGTCCGAGTCAGCGGCCACGGGCGCGCAAAACGCGGCTACTTCGCCGGGCAGGTTTTGCCGATCTCGCCATGGGCCTTGGCGAAACCGGATAGCGAAAACGTATCGATGGTTTCGGTGCCGCGCGACGACACTCCCTTGACTACCATCGTGTTGCCGGCGCGCATCGCCTCGACCAGCGCCTTGTCGGCCGCCGCGTCCGTCGCCCAGGCGGATTCGAGGGCAATATCGGTGCGGGTGAACAGCTCGAATTTCTTGCGGTCGATTTCGACCGTCACCGTGCTGCCGTCCTTGAGCGGATAGCCGGATTCGAACGTCACCTCGTCACGCCGCTTTTCGGCCGGCCGGTGGGTGACAATCAGCAGGATCGCGCCGCGCTTGGCGCCCGGCGGCTTGGTCTCGGACTTTTCCGGCCGGGCCAGCATGTAACAGGCCTTGGCGCCGCGCTCGGCGTATTCGGCGGCGGTCCAGGCCTCGAACGTGCCGAGGGGCTTGGGCGCCGGCTGGGCGGCGGCCGGTAGCGCTGCCGCCAGCACAACCCCGGCAATGATAAGCGCTTGAACGGTTCCAGGCATCGGCAAGGGCCTCCCAACATGGCGTCCGGTTACGGGAAGCGGGGCCGGTTATCCGCGCCCCTATGGCGCGTATGACATTGTTGGCGGCGACCGTCAACCGCCCCATGGCCGCAGGAACGAAGCCTATTTCCGTCTACGCTTGAGGCGCGGCGGCCCGAAGGCCTGCTTCGGCAGTTCGACCGGCGGCCCGCCCGGCGCCACCGGCCGGCCGGGAAACCGGCCGAGGCTGATCATCCGGTCATACATGACCAGCGCCCCGGCGAGCGCCAGATTGATGCTGAACCGGGTCGGAATCTTCACCACATGCTCGCACAGCGCGACCAACGACGGCGACAGCGCGCCGCGCTCGGGCCCCAGCACATAAGCGGCGGCGCGTGGATGGCGAAAACTCGGCAGTTCAGCCGCCTGATCGAGAATCTCGATCCCGACCAGCGCGCAGTCGCGCGGCAGGCGCAGCGATTCGACGTCAGGAAATTCGTAGAGCGGCAGATTGCCGGCGGTATCCGAGGTGTCGGCGCGGTTGGCCTCGTCGCGCGCATAGACGGCGCCGACGGTGAACACGAAGCTCGCGCCGAAGGCGTGGGCCGTGCGCATCAGGCTGCCGAGATTGCCGGAGCAAGCCGCCGATGCCGCCCGAATCCGCAACCGCCGTTCACGTTGTCGCCTCGCCGATCCTGGTCGAGGTACGGCGCGGCGCCATGGTCGAAAGCCGCCATCGCGGCGCGATCGCCATCGTCGATCTTGCCGGCCGAGTGGTTGAGGTGCATGGCGATATCGACAGCCCGGTCTATCCGCGTTCGGCGATCAAGCCGTTGCAGGCGATCCCCCTTGTCGAATCGGGCGCGGCCGAGGCGTTCGGGTTGAGCGACGCCGAACTCGCCCTCGCCTGCGCGAGCCATGGCGGCGAACCGCGCCACGTCGAGACGGTCGCCGGCGTGCTGGCGCGTCTTGGCCTTAGCGAGGACGATCTCGAATGCGGGGCGCATTTTCCCATGCATGCGCCATCGGCCAACGCGCTGATCCGCGCCGGGCGCGCCCCCGGCCCCCTCCACAATAACTGTTCGGGCAAGCATGCCGGCATGCTTGCCGCCTGCTGCCATTTCGGCGAACCGATAACGGGCTATATCCGGCGTATCGCTGCGGCGATGCTCGCCGAGCCGTTCATGCTCGCCGGCAGTGGGCGGTTCTGCACCCGCGCGACCGAGATCGCCGGCGGCAAGGCGATTCTCAAGACCGGGGCCGAGGGCGTGTACATGGCGGCCATTCCGGCCAAGGGGTTCGGCATCGCGCTCAAGATCGAGGACGGCGCCGCCCGCGCGGCCGAAGTGGCGCTCGCCAAGCTGCTCGCCCGCTTCGCCGATCTCGACCGCCTGCAGCGGGCGGCGTTGCGCGAGCTGATCGAGCCGGCGGTGGTCAATGCGGCCGGCCTCACCGTGGGCGCCATCCTTCCCGCCCCCACCTGGTGAGTGCTGCATGCGCGCCGTCATCTGCCGCGAATTCGGCGAACCCGCCAAGCTGACCGTCGGCGATTTGCCGTCGCCGGCGCTGAAACCCGGCATGGTCCGTGTCGCTGTCATGGCGGCGGGGCTCAATTTCGCCGATACGCTGATGGTCAAGGGCCAGTACCAGTTCAAACCGCCCTTCCCGTTCTCGCCCGGCCACGAAGCCGCTGGCGTGGTGCGTGAAATCGCCCCCGATGTGAAGGACGTGCGGGTCGGCCAGCGGGTGATGGCATTTCTCGGCTATGGCGGTTTCGCCGAAGAGGTCGTCGCCAACGCGGGCGATCTGTTCCCGATCCCCGATACGATGGATTTCGTCACCGCCGCCGCCTTTCCGGTCGCCTACGGCACGGCGCATGGCGGGCTGTTGTGGCGGGCGGCGCTGAAGCCCGGCGAAACCCTTCTGGTGCTCGGCGCGGCGGGCGGGGTTGGGCTCGCCGCGGTCGAGGTCGGCAAGGCGATGGGCGCCCGGGTCATCGCCGCCGCGCGCGGCGCGGACAAGCTCGCCCTGGCCCGCGCCCACGGTGCCGACGAGACAATCGATTACGCCGCCGAAGACCTGCGCCAGCGCGCCAAGGACCTGACCGGCGGCAAAGGGGTCGATGTCGTGCTCGACCCAGTAGGCGGCGACGCCTTCGATGCGATCCTGCGCGCGGTCAACTGGGAAGGGCGCATCGTCATTGTCGGCTTCGCGGCCGGGCGCATTCCACAAATCCCGGCCAACATGCTGCTGATCAAGAACGTCGCGGTCACCGGCCTGTTCTGGGGCGCCTATCGCGACAGGAACCCGGCCCTGATGCGCGAGTCCTTCGCGACGTTGCTCGCCTGGTGGAGCGAGGGGCGGCTCAAGCCCCACGTGTCGCACCGCCTGCCGCTGGAACGGGTCGGCGAGGCGATGGAGCTGATGCTCGCCCGCAAGGCGACCGGGAAAATCGTGCTGACCACGGGCGCACCCTAAGGCCGGCGGGATGCGCGACCCGGTCCGCGACCAGTATGAGGCGCTGCCCTATCCGCCGCGCGATCCGCGCGACGAAGCGAAACGCCTGATCACCGGCTCGCCGAGCCAGCTCGCCGAGCTCGTCCATTTCGTCTTTGCCGGCCGCTTCGATCCCGCGCAGCCGTTTCGCGCCCTCATCGCCGGCGGCGGCACCGGCGACGCAGCGATCATGCTCGGCCAGCAACTGGCCGATGCCGGCGCCACGCAGGCCCGCATCGTCTATCTCGACCGGTCGGCGGCCGCGCGGCGCATCGCCGAGGCGCGAGCGGCGGCGCGCAGGCTCGTCAATATCGAGTTCGCTACAGGTTCGATCATCGATCTGCCGTCGCTCGGCCTCGGCGTCTTCGATTACATCGATTGCTGCGGCGTTCTTCATCATCTCGACGCGCCCGAAGCCGGCCTCGAATGCCTGGCCGAGGCGCTCAATGAACGCGGCGGCATTGGACTAATGCTCTACGGCACCTTGGGGCGGACCGGCGTCTATCCCGCGCAGGCGATGCTGCGCACGCTCGGCGCAGCGGCCGACGACATCGCCGCGCAGACGGCGCTGGCGCGCAAGCTGGTCGCCGCCCTGCCGGCGACCAACTGGCTCAAACGCAATCCCTTCGTCGCCGATCACATCACTGCCGGCGACCCCGGCCTCTACGATCTGCTGCTGCATGCGCGCGATCGCGCCTATACGGCGCCGGAAATCGCCATGCTGGCGACGCGGGCGGAATTGCGCATCGTCGCCTTCACACCGCCGGCGCGTTACGAGCCGGCGAGCTATCTCAGCGATCCCATACTGCTCCGCCGCCTCGACGGCGCCGACCCGGTAACCCGCGCCGCCTTTGCCGAGGATCTCGCCGGCAACATGAAGACGCACGTCGCCTATCTCGTGCGAGCGACGAACCCGACGGCGCCGCCGCAGCCCGGCAATCCCGATGCGATCCCGATCCTGTGCGACACCAGCGCCGAGGCGCTGGCAAAATCCCTGAAGCCCGGCGGCACGCTCGGCGCCAGCATCGAGGGTCTGACGTTGCGCTTCCCGCTGCCGCCGCTCGCCCCGGCCATCGCCGGGCTGATCGACGGCCGGCGGTCGCTCGCCGATATTCGCGCGGTTCTCGTCGAACGCTTGGGCACGCTGGCGGAAGACGATTTCATGCGCCAGTTCCGCCTTCTCCATGCCGCCCTTAACGGCATCGGCAAGCTGTTCCTGCGTCGGCCTCCGGCCGGTTGATCGGCATCGAGGGCATCAGAAGAATTTCCGCGCTTCTTCTGCCGCCGTCGCCCGATCGATGCCGATATCCGACAGCAGCCGCTCGTCGAGTTCGCCCAGCATCCGACGGCTGCGGCGCATGTCGCGCCATGTGAGATACCCCTCGATCAGCCGTAGGATCTCCGCGCCCGGGGAAACCGGCCAACGCGCCGCCGCTGCCGGCGTGGCCCCGCAGCGGCCCATGCATGCCTGTCCTGCATTGCTACTCATAACCAAATGCTCCTTATCCATCATGAACGGCCATCTGGCCGGTTCTATCTGCTTGTGGAGCTAATATTTCGGTGTTTTTGGCCGTGGTGACAAACGATGTTTCTTTGTAATATGCATTAGAAATTCTATTGTATGAGTCGATGCCAGACCGCCTCCCCCCGCTGAACGCGTTGCGCGCCTTCGAGGCCGCCGGCCGCTATCTGAGCTTCACCCGCGCGGCTGGGGAGCTGCATGTCACCCCGGCGGCAATCAGCCACCAGGTGAAGCAGCTTGAAGACTATCTCGGGGCGAAGCTGTTCCGTCGCCTGACCCGGGAGCTGCGCCTGACCGAGGAGGGGCAGGCGTTGCTGCCCGGTCTGCGCGAGGCGTTCGAACGGATGGGTCAGGCCGTCCGGCAGCTTACGGCGCGCGATACGCAAGGCTTGCTGACCGTGACCACGATCACCACCTTCGCGCTCGCCTGGCTGGTGCCGCGCCTGCCGCGCTTCCAGGCGCAATACCCGGATATCGAGGTGCGTCTGATGACCGCGCCGCGGCTGGTCGATTTCGCGCGCGAGGATGTCGACGCGGCGATCCGCTATGGCCGCGGACACTGGCCAGGCTTGCGCGCCGACAAGCTGATCGAAGACATGCTGACGCCCCTATGCGGCCCTGCCTATCGCGACCGGCTGCGCACGCCCGAGGATTTGCGCAACGTGCCGCTGATCGATCAGTACGACGATCCGACCGACTGGACGATCTGGCTCGCCGCGGCGGGGTTGAAAAATCTCGGCCGCTCGGGGCGCGCGACCTTCGATTCAACGCGCGTCTCGGTGCAAGCGGCGATGGACGGACTCGGCGTTGCCATCGGCGCTCCGGCCCTGTTTGCCGGTGAGATTGCCGCGGGGCGGCTATTCCAGCCATTTCCGCTGGTCGTACCGAACGACAAGGCGTACTGGCTCGTCTATCCCGAGGCCAGCGCCGAGCGACCGAAGATCAAGGCGTTTCGCGACTGGACGCTGGCCGAAATCGCGGCCGATGCGGATGCGCCGCCTATGCCGGCGGCGTTTCGCGCAGATAAACCATCAGGTCGAGCGGCGGCGACGTCACGGCGGTCTGCGAAAGCAGGCCATGCGCCTGGCCGCGATGATGGGTCTGATGATTGAAGAAATGGCCGAGGACGAGGCGCATCGGCGTGGCGACCGTCTCGGGATTGATCAGCGTCTTGTAGCGCAGGGTTGAATTCAACGTCGGCTCGTCCATCGCATCGACGATGTTGACGATCTGGGCGTCTTCCGCCTCGCGCGCCACGCGCAGGCCGGCAAAATCGCCATAGAGCATCTGATCGAGCGATTTGATCCCCGGGTCATGGCCGGTGACGCGCCCCATCCACAGGCGGTCGCCGACCAGGATGTGGTTGAGCGTGCCATGCAGCGAGCCGAAGAACGCCGGCCGCGGCTTCATGTATTCGGCCTCGGGCAGATCGGCGCAGGCCGCATAAAGCCGCCGGTTGGCCCATTGGTTGTAACGCGCGAACGTACGAAAATAGCCGGACTTCATCGACATCGTCTCCCCCGTGACCGGACCAAGCTTGCGCCGCGCCGGCCGTGCCCGTCAACCGGCGGACGATTTGTCAGGCGACAATTCGGCGCTGGCATAAGACCCCACTGGCAGTTACCTTTCGTTATCTTGCCCTCCCGAATCGGCGCGCCAATGTTCAAATCGAACCTCTACGGGTGGCTGATCGTCGCCCTGTGCTTCGTGGCCCTCAGCCTCGCCATGTCGGCGCGCTCGACCCTGGGACTGGTCATGCCGGTATGGGAGGCGGAACTAGGCTGGTCGCGCAGCTTCGTTTCGACCGGCGCCTCGCTCACCCTGATCGTCATCGCCATCGTGGCGCCGGTCGCCGGCAATTCGATCGATCGTTTCGGGCCGCGCATCGTTCTGACGCTCGGTATGCTTGCCGTCGGCGCCGGTCTTATCCTGACCGCGACGATGCAACAGGCGTGGCAATTTCTGGTTTTCTTCGGCGTCGCCGCCGCAATCGGGTTCGGCATCGTCGCCAACCACATCGTCTCGACCACCGTGGCGCTGCATTTCGACGCCAATCGCGGCCTCGCCACCGGCGCCGCCACCGCCGGCTCGACCGCCGGACAATTACTGGTCGTGCCGGCGCTTGCGGTGCTGCTCGTCACCACCGGCTGGCGGCCGAGTTTTCTCGCCCTCGGTATCGGCGCGCTGGCGCTGGCGCCGGTAATGTGGCTCTTCATCCGGCGTCATCAGAGCCCCCGCCCGAATGCCGGCGAGGCGAATGACGCGCTGGCCACGCGGCTCGCCTATCTTCTCCGCAGTCGGGTCTTCCACGCACTCCTCTGGAGCTTCGTCATCTGCGGCTTCACCACCGCCGGCGTGATCGAGGTTCATCTCATCCCCTACGCCATCGCCTGCGGCTTCCCGCCGCTGCAAAGCGCCTATGCTTATGGCGCGTTGTCGGCCTTCAACATGATCGGAATGATCGGGGCCGGGTACCTGACCGACCGCATGAGCCGGCCGCTCTTGCTCGGTTCGATCTACATCGCGCGCGGCCTGTGCTTCATCATCCTGATGTACATCGCCGGCGACCTGCCGCTGCTTTTTATCTTCGCCGTCGCCTTCGGCCTGTTCGACTATTCGACCGTGCCGCCGACGGCGAGCTTGGTCGCCTCGCATCTCGGTTTGCGCATCATGGGTCTCGCCATGGGCCTGCTCGCCGCCGGACACGCGCTGGGGGCGGCGCTCGGCGCGTTCCTCGGCGGCTATCTGTTCGATCTTTTCGCGCGCTACGATTTCGTGTGGATCGCCTCGATCGGGCTCGCCATCACCGCCGGTCTGATCGCCTTCACCATCCGCGAGAACCGGGCGCCCACGACGCTTCAGCCGCAGGCGGCGTAGGCGACGTCAGCTTTTCAGTTCCGGCCGGTTCTTGTACAGCTCCAGCGCCTCGGGATTGGCGAGCGCCTCGCGGTTCTTGATCGGCCGGCCGTGGACGATATCGCGCACCGCCAGCTCGACGATCTTGCCGCTCTTGGTCCGCGGGATGTCGGCGACCTGGATGATCTTGGCCGGTACATGGCGCGGCGTCGCGTTCTTGCGAATCTGGTCCCTGATCTTTTTTCCCAGCGCGGCGTCGAGCGTCACGCCCTCGCGCAGGCGCGCGAACAGGACGACGCGCACGTCATTGTCCCAATCCTGGCCGATGACGATCGATTCGAGCACCTCGTCCACCTGCTCCACCTGGCGGTAGATTTCGGCGGTGCCGATGCGCACGCCGCCGGGATTGAGCACCGCGTCCGAGCGCCCGTAGATGATCGCACCGTCATGGACGGTCAGCTCGGTCCAGTCGCCATGCGTCCACACGCCGGGATATTTCTCGAAATAGGCGGCGCGGTACTTTGTCCCGTCGTCGTTCCAGAAACCGATCGGCATCGACGGAAAGGGCTTGGTGCACACAAGCTCGCCCTTGGCCGCGCGGGCGGGTTTGCCGTTTTCATCGAACACCTCGACCGCCATGCCGAGGGCGCGGGCCTGGATCTCGCCGCGCCAGACCGGGCCGAGCGGATTGCCGATGACGAAACATGCGGCGATGTCGGTGCCGCCCGAGACCGAGGCGAGATGAACGTCCTTCTTCACCTTGTCATAAACGTAATCGAAGCTTTCGGCGACCAGGGGCGAGCCGGTCGAGGCGATGGTGCGCACCTTCGCCAGCTTGTGGGTCTTTTGCGGCTCGATGCCAGCCTTGGCGCAGGCTTCGATGAACTTGGCCGACGTGCCCAGGAACGTCATGCCGGTGGCGTCGGCGAAATCGAACACGACGTTGCCGTCGGGATAGAACGGCGAACCGTCATAGAGCAGCAGCGTCGCCTCCGAGGCGAGGGCCGAAACCAGCCAGTTCCACATCATCCACGAGCAGGTGGTGAAATAGAACGCCCGGTCGCCGGGCTTGATGTCGCAATGCAGCTGATGCTCCTTGAGATGTTGGAGCAGCGTGCCGCCGACGCCGTGGACGATGCATTTCGGCGCGCCGGTGGTCCCCGACGAATAGAGGATATAAAGCGGATGATTGAACGGCAGGCGCGCATAGGCGATCGTCCCGGCCTTGTAGGGCTTGATGAAGTCGTCGAATGACATGGCGGCGGCGATGCCGTCGAGCGCCGGCCGCGCCGCGACATAGGGAACGACGACGATCCGGACGAGCGTCGGCAGCCGCCCGGCCAGTTCGCGCAGCTTGGCCAGGCAATCATGGCTTTTGCCGTTGTAGTGATAGGCGTCGACCGCGAACATCACCTTGGGCTCGATCTGGCCGAAACGGTCGACCACGCCCTGCGCGCCGAAATCGGGCGAGCACGACGACCACACCGCGCCGATGCTGGTCGCGGCCAGCATGGCAATGACCGCTTCGGGCATGTTCGGTAGATAGCCGACCACCCGATCGCCGGCGACGACTCCGGCCCCCTTCAGCGCCTGCTGAAGGCGCGACACCGCAGTCTGAAGTTCGGCCCAGCTTACGGTGCGGCGCGCCTTGTCCTCGCCCCAAAAAACGAGCGCCGCGCCATCATCCTTCCGGCGCAGCAGATTTTCGGCGAAATTGAGCTTGGCGTCGGGAAAGAAGCGCGCGCCCGGCATCTGGTCGCCATGTTCGACGGCGTAGCGGCCCTGGGTCTCGGCGATCACGCCGCAGAACGACCACACCGCGCGCCAGAACGCCGCCGGCCGGTCGACCGACCAGCGCCAGAGATCGGCATAATCCTTGATCTCGATCGCGTGATCTTTTGCGACCTGTTTGATGAAGGCGGCGAGATTCGCGTCCGCCGCGCGTTCCTTCGACGGCTGCCAGAGGGGCGCGGCACTGGCGCTTCGACCGGCGGGTACGGGCATCCGGGGGTCCTTCCTCAGCGTTTTTGCCCCGGGGGAACGCCCGGGATGGCGGATTTAAGCCGAAACCTGCGCGGGAAGAAAGGGCCGATGCGCGGCAATCGCCCGGCAGGAGCCGCAGAGCAGGGTTGCGCGCACGAGGCTGGCCTGGACCGGACAATCGGCGTAAAGTCGGAAACTTCGCCTGCCAAGCTATGCCTCCGCATTCGCCTCGCGCCTTTTTCGCCAGCATTCCCGCGCCCGTGCGCGGCGGCCTGTGGATGACCGCCGCCGCCGCGTGTTTTGCCGCGATGAACGCCCTGATCCGCCAGCTGGCCACCGACCTGCCGGCGCTCGAAATCGTCTTCTTCCGCAATTTTGCCGGCCTCGCCTTCATGCTGCCCTGGCTGATCCGCCATGGCCCGTCGGCCCTGCGCACGAACCACCACCGGCTCTATCTTGGCCGCTCGGCGATCGGATTCGCTTCGATGGTGATGTGGTTCACAGCACTGACCATGATGCCGCTGGCCGAGGCGACGGCGTTGTCTTTTACCGCGCCGCTCTTCGCCACGCTGGCGGCGGCGGTGTTGCTGCACGAAACGGTCCGCCTCCGCCGTTGGACCGCGACCGTCGTCGGTTTCCTCGGCGCGATGATCGTGCTGCGGCCCGGATTCGATACGGTGGGGATCGCCCAGATTCTCGTCCTCGGTTCGACCGCCACGGCCGGAATCAACGCCGTCATGGTCAAGCAACTGACCCGCACCGAACCGGCCAGCGCCATCGTCACCTACATGACGCTCTACATCGTGCCGCTGTCGCTCGTGCCGGCGCTATTCGTCTGGGTGATGCCGCCATTGCATTCGCTGCCGTGGATTATCCTTCTCGGCCTGTTCGCCACTCTCGGTCACCAGGCGATGACCCGCGCCTTCGCCGCCACCGACACTTCGGTCATCATGCCGTTCGATTTCGCCCGCCTGCCCTTCGTCGCCGTCATCGCGTGGTTCGCCTTCGGCGAAGCGCCCGATATCTGGACCTGGGTCGGCGCCGCGGTGATCGTCGCCGCAACCGCCTATATCGCCCAACGCGAGGCGGCGATCGCGCGGGCGGAGCTTAAAACGCCGCCCTCGCCCGTCGCCCCGGCGGCGGCGAACGAGGGCGCGGCCGCGGTATCGGCCACCGGCCCCGAGGAGCAGCCCGAGATCGAAATACCGGCGCCGGCGCGGTCCGCAAAAAAATCCGTTGGCGATGATTGATGCCTCGCCGGGCCGGCTGGCGCGGCTCAAACGGCGCTGGAACGGCCTGCCCGGAAATCTGCGCGGGGCGGCGTGGATGGTGCTGGGCAGCCTGCTGTTCTCGCAACAGGGCGCGATCGTCAAAACGCTGGGCGCGGAGCTCGATGTTTTCCAGATCGCGTTCTTCCGTTGCGCCGTCGGCTTTCTCGCCGTCGTGCCGTTCGTCATCGGCCATCGCGCGGCGCCGGTCCTGACCGGCCGGCTGTGGCTGCATCTCGCCCGCGCCGTGGTTGGCGTCGCCGGCATGTTCTGCGGCTTCTATTCGGTCACCCATCTGCCGCTTGCCGAGGCGACCGCGATCTCGTTCACCAAGCCGCTATTCCTCATCCTGCTGGCGGTGTTCTTTCTCGGCGAGCCAGTGCGCTGGCGGCGCTGGCTGGCGACGGTCGTCGGCTTCATCGGCATCCTGATCGTGGTCCGCCCCGGCGGCGACGCCTTCGGCCTCGCGGCCCTGGTCGGGTTGCTCGGCTCGTTCCTGATCGCCGACGTCGCGGTTCTGGCGAAGAAGCTGTCGGCGACCGAACGCACCGCCACCATCCTGTTCTATTTCGGCGCGGTCACCACGCTTGTCTCCCTCGTTCCGGCGGCGTTTGTCTGGCGGACCCCGACTGCCGGCGCGCTCGTTCTGCTGGTTCTGGTCGGCCTTCTCGCGGTCGCCGGACAAGCCTGCACGCTGCGCGCCTATCGCGCCGGCGAGACGACGGCCGTCGCGCCGTTCGATTCGGCGCGGCTGCTATTCGCCATCGGCTACGGATATTTTCTGTTTGCCGATGTGCCCGATTGGTGGTCTTTGCTGGGGGCGATGATCCTGATTGCCAGCACGATCTACATCGCCAACCGCGAGGCGCGGCTGGCCCGCGCGCCGGCCCCGCCGACGGCCGAGGTCTGAGGCGATGCGCCCGGCCCTCGCGGCGCTCCACGCCTTGCCGCCCAATGTGCGCGGCAGTTTGTGGATGCTGCTCGCAACCGGCGTGTTTTCGGCCATGGAGGCGACGATCAAGGCGCTCGGCCAGGGCTACGCGGGCGGCGAGGGGCTGCACGCCTTCCAGATCGCGTTTTTCCGTTGCATCTTCGGCGGCCTCGCCATCCTGCCGTTCCTGTTGCGCAACGGACGGCGGGCCTTCTACACCAAGCGGATCGGCGGACATCTCGGCCGCAGCGCCGCCGGCTATGCGGCGATGGCGCTCAGCTTCTACGCCCTCACCCATCTGCCGCTCGCCGACGCCACCGCCCTCAGCTTCACCCGGCCGCTATTCATGGTCCCGCTCGCCGTCCTGTTCCTCGCCGAGGCCGTGCGCTGGCGGCGCTGGACGGCCACCGCCGTCGGTTTTATCGGCGTTCTCGTCATGGCCCGGCCGGGGGCCGGCACGTTCGAGATCGCCGCCGGCGCGGCAATCGTCAGCGCCTTTTTCGTCGCCGTCGTCGGCGTCACCATCAAGAAGCTCGCCGAGACCGAACAGCCCGGAGCGATCATCTTCTATTTCGGCGTCTTCAGCTCGATCCTGGCGGTCGGCCCGGCATTGTGGGTGTGGCGCCCGCCGAGCCCGATTGAGTTCCTCGCTCTCGCGCTGCTCGGCGCGGCTGGATCGGTCGCCCAGTATTGCACCATTCGCGCTTATCGTATCGCCGAGGCGACGGCTGTCGACCCGATGGATTATGCCCGGCTGCTGTTCGCCGCCCTGTTCGGTTTCATGCTGTTCGCCGAGTTGCCGAACCGCTGGACCCTGCTGGGCGCCGCGATCATCATCGCCAGCGCGTTTTACATCGCCCGCCGCGAGGCGCAGCTCCGGCGCGACGCCGACGATTTGCCCGCGTTACCAGACCGCGAACAGCGCGAGACCAAGAAACAGGACGGCGAGCGCCGCTAGCGGCCGGCGTAAACGTCCGTACCAGACCGGCAGCGTTCCTGCCCGGACGGCGCGCGCATCGACCATAAAGCTCGCCCAGAAGCCGACGATCAGCAGAATCAGCCCCGGCACCGGCAGGATCATCTGCGCCACCCAGCCGATCAGGGCCGGCGCGACGCTCCATCCCGGCCGGCCGCCGCCGCCGGGAACAAGCGCGACGCCCAAATGCACCGCGCCAAGAAACGCGAGCATGACCGCCGCATAGGCCATCATCGCGTAAAGGGCAAAGGCGGCGTGCAGGTCGGGCAAGAGCCACAACCCGGCCGCACCGGCGGCAAGCGGCGCAAGCCCGGCGAAGCCGGACCACAATGCGGCGCGAGGGATATCGGTCAGCATGGGCCACCTCGAGACTGGCGAAAGACCGGCGGCGTCTGATAAGACAACCCCGCGACGGCCGGGTCGGCCGTCAATGTCTCACGAAGAATGAGGAAATGTCATGCAGGTCAAGGGTCATGCGGCGATCGTCACCGGCGGCGGATCGGGCCTCGGCGCGGCCACGGCGCGCGCGCTGGCGACGGCCGGCGCCAAGGTCGCGGTGCTCGACGTCAATATCGACGGCGCAACCAAGATCGCCAAGGAAATCGGCGGCCTCGCCGTCAAGTGCGACGTTGCCGATGCGGCGAGCGGCGAAGCAGCAGTGACCGAGGCGCGCGCCAAGCATGGCCCGTCGCGCATCCTGATCAATTGCGCCGGCATCGGGCCGGCCGCGCGCATCGTCGGCAAGGAAGGGCCGATGCCGCTCGCCGATTTCGCGCGGGTGATCAACATCAACCTGATCGGCAGCTTCAACATGATGCGGCTTTGCGCCGCCGACATGGGCAAGCTCGAGGCGCTGACCGATGGCGAGCGCGGGGTGATCGTTTCCACCGCCTCAGTCGCCGCCTATGAGGGACAGATCGGCCAGGCCGCCTATGCCGCCTCGAAAGGCGGGATCGTCTCCCTGGTCATGCCGGCGGCGCGCGAATTCGCCCGTGCCGGCATCCGCGTGCTGGCCGTGGCGCCGGGCCTGTTCGCCACGCCGCTGCTGCTCGGCATGCCCCAACAGGTCCAGGACAGCCTCGCCGCCAGCGTTCCCTTCCCGGCCCGCTTCGGCAAGCCCGAGGAATATGCGAGTCTCGTTCTCCACATCATCGACAACGTGATGCTCAACGGCGAAGTGATCCGCCTCGACGGCGCGATCCGCATGCAGCCGAAATAGGGCCGGTCCGTTATGCGAGCGAATCGATGAAGACGGCGAGCTGGATGTCGCGTTCCGACAGGCCGCCGGCATCGTGGGTCGACAGCGTGACATCGACCCGGTTGTAGACGTTCGACCATTCCGGATGGTGGTCCATTTTCTCGGCCATCAGCGCCACCCGGCCCATGAAGCCGAAGGCGGCGTTGAAGTCCTTGAACTTGAATTCCTTGCGGATGGCGTCGCGCCCGGCGATTTCAGCCCAGCCGCTGAGCTTGGCGAGCGCCTGGGCGCGCGCCGCCCCTGCCAGTTTTTCGACCATCGTTCGCTGCCTCCTGTCCCGAAAAGCCGGCCCCAAGGGTGAACCGCCTTCCCCGACGGTTCAAGCCGGGATAATTTGGTCCGCATGAACAAGACACGGGCGCCCACTTCCGGCCGGACCCCGCCCACCCTCGCCGATATCGAGGCGATGGCCGAGGCGGCGTTCGCCACCATCCCGGCGGAGCTGCGCCAGCATGTGGGCAACGTCGTCTTCCGGGTCGAGGATTTCTGCGACGAGGAGACCGAGCGCGAAATGGGCCTCCACGGCCCGTTCGATCTGCTCGGCCTCTATCGCGGCGTTGACCTCGCCCGCAAGGGCATCCACGACGTGCCGCACGGCCCCGACATGATCTTCCTCTATCGCCGGCCGATCCTCGACTACTGGTGCGAAACCGGCGAGGATCTGGCGCATGTCGTCCGCCATGTCCTGATCCACGAGATCGGGCATCATTTCGGCCTGTCGGACGACGACATGGAAGCGATCGAAGCCCGAACCGAGGACTGAGAAACCCAGCACCGATGAAACCCTACGAACCGACGACCGAAGACCGCACCCTGATCGCCGCGGCGCGCGACACCATCACCCGCCTCTATGCCGAGAACCGCCATCATATCGGCGCCGCCGTGCGCACCCGCACCGGGCGCGTCTATACCGCCGTTCATCTCGATACCTATGTCGGCCGCGCCTCGGTCTGCGCCGAGGCGGTGGCGATCGGCAAGGCGCTGGCCGAGGGCGACCGCGACATCGAATGCATCGTCTCGGTCCGCCATCCGCGCCCGCGCGAGGCCAACCGCGACATCCAGATCGTCTCGCCCTGCGGCATCTGCCGCGAGATGCTGGCCGATTTCGCGCGCGGCTGTACGGTGATCGTGCCGACCGAGGACGGCGTCGCCCGCGTGCCGGTCGCCGACCTGTTGCCCAACAAATATCTGCGCAAGACCTGAGACGCCTCTCACGCGCCGAGCAGCGCCGCCGTCCGTCGGCGCAACTCGGGCAGCACCTCGCGCGCGAACCATGGGTTGCGCCTGAGCCATCCGGTATTGCGCCACGATGGGTGCGGCAGCGGCAGGAAGGCCGGCGCATAATCGCGCCAGGCGCGCACGGTCGCGGTCAGCGACGGCTTCCGGCGAGGACCGAGGTAATAGGCTTGTGCGTATGTTCCCACGAGCAATGTCAGTTCGACCCCCGACAGCAACGGGCGCAGGCGCGGATGCCAGGTGGGCGCGCAGATTTTCATCGGCGGCCGGTCGCCGCCGCGCGCGTCGCGGCCGGGATAGCATAGCCCCATCGGCATGATGGCGAAGCGCGGATTGTCGTAGAAGGTCCTCCGGTCGATCCCCAGCCATTCGCGCAAGCGGTCGCCGCTACGATCGTTGAACGGCAGGCCGGTTTCGTGAACCCGCGTGCCCGGCGCCTGGCCGACCAGCAATAGCCGAGCCGCCGGACGGACGAGCAGGACCGGTCGCGGCCCCAGCGGCAGATCGGCCGCGCACAGGGTGCAGGCGCGCGCCGCGTCGAGCGCCGCGTCGAGCGGGTCGCTCACCGTCCGCCCTTCAGCAGCTCGTCGATGAAAGCCGGCACGATCGTCGCCGCCGGGCCATAGCGGCATTCGGCGAACAGGCTGTGGCCCATCGAGGGCTCGAGGTTGAGTTCGATCGTCCGCGCCCCGGCGACGGCGGCATCGGCGACAAACCCCGCCGCCGGGTAGACGTTGCCCGACGTGCCGATGGCGATGAACGTCTCGCAGCCGGCGAGCGCCGCCTCGATCGCATCGAGGCCGAGCGGCATTTCGCCGAACCACACGACATGCGGACGCATGCCCCCCGCCGCGCCGCAGGCCGGACAGGCGAGAGCGAC
Organism: Rhodospirillales bacterium; assembly: GCA_016195145.1. Classification (GTDB taxonomy): domain Bacteria; phylum Pseudomonadota; class Alphaproteobacteria; order CACIAM-22H2; family CACIAM-22H2; genus JACQAF01. The sequence goes on along the minus strand of JACQAF010000115.1, from coordinate 16,925 downwards.
CGTCAGGTCGTCGGTGCAGGCGGCGATGGCCTTGCAATGCGCGCAGCGCGATTTCAGCAGCTCGCCATGCATGTGGAGCAGATTGCGCGAGCCGGCGCGTTCGTGCAGGTTGTCGATGTTCTGGGTGATCACCAGTACCCCGCCGGGCGATTCGGCTTCGAGCCGGGCGAGCGCCCGGTGCGCGGGGTTGGGTTCGACCTGGGCGCCGAGGAGACCGCGACGACGGGCATTGTAGAATTCGTGGACCCGCGCCGGATCGCGGGCGAAGGCTTCGGGGGTGGCGACGTCCTCGATCCGCACCCGGGCCCAGATGCCGTCGGGATCGCGGAAGGTGTCGAGACCGGATTCCTTGGATATCCCGGCCCCGGTCAGGACAACGATGGATGGCGCGCGCATAAGGGGATGGTAACGTGAACGACGGCAAGACGGGAGATGCGAATACGAAGGCGAAGCGGGCGGTGCTGTTCGTCTGCACAGGCAATATCTGCCGCTCGCCCACTGCCGAGGGCGTATTCCGCGCCCATGTCGAACGGGCCGGCCTCGCGCCCCGGATTCTCGCCGATTCCTGCGGCACGCACGATTATCATGTCGGCGAACCGCCCGATCCGCGCAGCCAGCAACACGCCCTGCGCCGCGGTTACGATCTGTCGGAGCTGCGAGCGCGACGCATCCGGGACGGCGATTTCGCCGCTTTCGATCTGTTGCTCGCCCTTGACCGCGACCACCAGAAAATCCTTTCCCGCATGGCCCCGCCGGCGGCGCGCGGCAAGGTACGCCTGCTGCTCGATTACGCGCCGGCCCTCGGCCGGGCCGAAGTGCCCGATCCCTATTACGGTGGACCGAACGGATTCGAGCATGTTCTCGACCTGATCGAGGCCGCCTCGGCGGGCCTGCTCGCGGCGTTGCGGACCGAGATCGAATGACCCTGCCGGCAGCGGCGCGGGCACGGATCGAATCGGCGCTCGGCGCACCCGTCGCCGCAGCGGCGTCGCTCGGCGGCGGCTGCATCGCCGATGCCTGGCGGATCGAGCTTGCCGGCGGCGGCGCATTCGTCGCCAAGCTCGGCCGCCATCTCGCGATCGAGGGCTGGATGCTCGACTGGCTCAAGGCGCACGCGCCGGTCCCGGTTCCGGCGGTGCGTTACGCCGCTGACGATCTGCTGGTCATGGACCATATCGAACATGGCGGCGAGCTCGACCGGTCGGCCGAGGAGCATCTCGGCGAGATCATCGCAGGGCTGCATGGCGTCGCCGGCGATGTCTTCGGCTTTGCGCGCGACACAGTGATCGGCGGCTTACCGCAGACCAATATACCGGCGCCGACATGGCTGGCGTTTTTCCGCGACCGGCGGCTGATCGCCATGGCGCGCCTGGCGCTCGACGCCGGGCAATTACCCGCTCGGCTGATGGCGCGGATTGAAAAGCTCGGCGGCCGGCTCGACCGCCTGATCGCCGCCGGAACGACGCCGGCGCTGGTGCACGGCGATCTGTGGGGCGGCAACATCCTCGCCCATCGCGGCCGGATCGTCGGCCTGATCGATCCGGCGATCTATTTCGGCGACGCGGAGATGGATCTCGCCTTCATCACCCTGTTCGGCAGCGCGGGCGAGCGGTTTTTCCAGAGCTACGCCGCCCATCGCCCGATCCGTGCCGGGTTTTTCGAGGAACGCCGCGATCTCTACAACCTCTACCCGCTGCTGGTCCATGTCCGCCTGTTCGGCGGCAGTTATGTCGGCGACGTCGCGCGCATCCTCGACAGGTTCGGGGTCTGATCCCGGCGCGCCGTTCAGTACGCGTAGGCGAGTGGATATTCCGCCTCGGGCGTGTGAATGGCGCCCGAGCTTTGCAGATAGCTCGAATAGAGCGTGAAATGGTCGACCGGGATCGGCCCGGCGCGGAACAGGGCGTGATGCGAGAGAAACGCCGAGACCCGCGACAGCGGCGCGTCGCGCAGCCGGGCGAGCGTGATATGCGGGGTGAAGCGGCGGTCTTCGGGATCGAGCCCGATACGGATCAGCGCCGATTCGACCCGCTTGTGCAGGGCGGTCAAATCGGCGCTTTTCTCGACCCCCGCCCACAGGGCGCGGACCTGCCCGGCGGTTTCGAAATAGCTGACCCCGGCGAGATTGATCTCGAAGCGCGGCGGCCGGACGGCCGACAGCGCGTGGTCGATGTCTTCCGCCTCGCCTTCCGGGACCTCGCCGATGAAGCGCAGCGTTAAATGCAGATTCTGCGCCGGCACCCATTTGGCCCCCGGAACGCCCGCGCATAACGCCGCCAGGCGCATGCGTACGTCCTCAGGCAATTCGACGCCGACAAACAGGCGAACCATAACGCCCCCTCGGGACGCGCCCTTGGTTGACGATTCGGCATAACCGATTCCTTCCCCGCTAACAAGGGCTAGGTTGAATTAACCAAATTAGGGGCAGGGGTTGGGGTTCCCAGCCTGAACGGCGTCGATGGCGGCCAGAATCTCGGGCGACAGCCGGATATCGAGGCAGCCGACATTTTGCTCCAGTTGAGCAACCGTGGTGCAGCCGATGATCGTCGCGGTGACGAACGGCCGGGTGGTCACGAAAGCGAGCGCCATCTGCGCCGGGTCGAGGCCATGATCGCGGGCGATCTTCACATAGGCCGCCGCCGCCGGCTCGGCGCGCGGGGTCGAATAGCGCTGGAAGCGGTCAAAGAGCGTCAAGCGGCAGCCGGCCGGCCGCGCCCCGTTGAGGTACTTGCCGGCCAGCACGCCCATGCCGAGCGGCGAATAGGCGAGCAGCCCGCAGCCCTCGCGCAATGCCACCTCGGCGAGCGCCGTCTCGAAGCTGCGGTTGAGCAGGCTGAACGGGTTCTGGATCGACTGCACGCGCGGACCGCGGCCGGTGGCAGTAAGGGCGAGCTGGCTCATCACCCCCCACGGGGTTTCGTTGGAAACGCCGAAATGACGGACCTTCCCGGCTTTGATCAGGCGGTCGATCGTATCGAGCGTTTCGGCGAGCGGCGCGCCGTCGGCCGCCGGATCGTGAACGTAGTCCGACCGGCCAAGAGCATTGACCGGGCGATCAGGCGAATGGGTCTGGTAAAGATCGATGCGGTCGGTCTGCAGCCGCTTGAGCGATCCCTCGATCGCGATCTCCACCGTCTTGCGGTCGAGCCGGCCCTTGCCGTCGCGGACATGGGGCGTCCGGTTATTGGCCCCGGTCACCTTGGTCGCCAGCGCCACCTTGTCGCGCGCGCCGGGGCGCTGTTTGAACCAAGTGCCGATAAAGGCTTCGGTCCGGCCGAAGGTTTCGGCGCGCGGCGGCACCGGATACATCTCGGCCGCATCGATGAAATTGATCCCCAGTTCGAGGGCGCGGTCGAGCTGGGCATGGGCGTCGGCCTCGCTGTTCTGCTCGCCCCAGGTCATGGTGCCGAGACAAATCGAGCTGACATCGAGATCAGTCGTGCCGAGGCGGCGGTACTCATGATGTTGCGGACCTTGTCGCTGAAATATAAGGGAATACGACCGGCGGGCGGCCTCAGACGAAGAGCGCGAGGACCCCGGTATACCCGTAAAGCCGGTTGTTGGAAATCTCGCCGTTGCAGAACATGCCGACCAGCGGAAATTCGCCCAGCTCGCGGCGCAAAATGGCGAGCTCGGCCGAACCGGGGCCGAACAGATTGGGCCCGCGCGCCACGCAGCTGAAATAAAGCCCGGCCTTCGGCGGACCCGGCGTTCGCTCGCGCAGACGGCCGAGCATGCGCACCAGATCTTCCTCGGCCGCGGCGCGGTCGCGGCGCACGAACATGATCGGATCGCCGACCGCGACCCGGCTGCCGATCGCCAGCCAGCCGCGCGCCGGGTCGATGCCGATCAGGTTGCGTACGAGATAATCGCCCGTGTCCGATCCCGACACCGGCAAGGCGACATGAATATAGCCGGCGACCCGTTCGAGGCGGCGTGCGAGAACCTCGCCGATATCTTCCTTGAACGCGTCGAGCGCCGGCCGGTCGTCGATTCCGGCGATGATGTTCTCTTCCGCCCTCGTGATCCGGCGCGGCGGGCCGATTGGCGAGCATCCCTGCGACAGCCCGGTCGCAACCGCGATGTCCGGGCCAAGCAAAACCCCGGAAACGCCGCCGCGCACGACCTGACCGGCGATCTGGTCGAGAGCGCCGCGCGAGGAGGTCAGCCCGCCGACCAGAAAGCTCGCGGTCTTCTGCGCCAGCCCGTCGATCAGGTCCGTTAGATGCGGGGTGCGGGGGTCGCCATGGACGACGCCGATCCCGGGCTGGGCGCGCTCGCCCCAGGGCGGCATATCGGCGAGGACATCGACGTCCCCATTCACGGGCGGCATCAGCCGGTAGCCCGCCGCCGGCAGGCGCGCCGTCATCACGGCCAATGCCGGCGCATCGAAATATTCCTGGTCGCCGGCGACGATGCCGACCCCGACGCTGCCGACCCAATCCTTGATCCCGGTCGTCTGACGCAACAGCATCACGATTCCCGGCAGGTTGGCGGCCAATGCATCGGTCACGTAAACAAAGCCTAGCGTCGCCCGGCTGGCAGCCGGGCCAAGCCGTTCGACGCACGCAATCGTCAGACGGCCCCACTCGGCCTCCTCGAGGGTTGCCCCCGCTGCGGCAACATCGCCGGGGGCCGCCGTGGCGTAGCCAAACGCGAACTCGGAGGGTAGTAATTCGACCATAACTTGCCGTATCTTAGCGTGCGAAACGCCGCCAAGCGACTGCCGAGGCGGGCCAAATCATTATATAGGAAAATAATGACAACAGGATTTGACTTGGATTCCCGCCCCCGCAGGACTATATCTGGAAAACCGGTAAGAGCGGGCGGCCTTTAAATTTCATATCCGGTCAGTACGCCCGACGGACTAAATTTATCGCCGATCAGTAACGGCGACGAATGTGTCTTGCTTATCAGGTCGGTAATCGCCAGCCCTACCGTTCGATGGGCTGGTTGTCCGGCGCAAGGATTTTTGCACTGACAGGGTTCTTGTGCGCTCGGGTTTGATGGTCGGATATCCCACGACAATTCTAACGGACAGGCTCGCCCCCGCTTTCAGCGGGGCGATGTTGTTGTGCGTTCGATGCGCGCGCGGAGCCGCCGCCTGCCACACCCATGGACGATGCTAGATGGTTGTTCGCCCGCGGGGCGACAATCGTGGTCGCGCCACCAACCAGTCGCGCGGTTTCGGCTTCGTTGAGTTCGATTCGGCCGAGGCAGCCGACAAGGCGGTGCAGGCGCTCAACGGGTCGCCGCTTAATGGTCGCCCGCTAACGGTCAACGAGGCGCGCGTGCGTCCGATGGGCGGCGGCGGCGGTGGCGGCGGTGGCCGCGGTCCCGGCGGCGGCGGTTTCAACCGCGGCCCGCGCGGCCCGGGCGGCGGCGGCGGCGGTTTCAACCGCGGCCCGCGCTACTAAGCGGGTTGCCGGTTAGCCGGTTTTAGACAACAGCGGCGGTTCGGCGATCCCCGAGCCGCCGTTTGTGTTTTTAAGCATAGCATTACTGAACGTCGGAGGCCCGTCGGCCTATTCGGCGGATAGAAGTTTTTTCACTTCCGGCAGCAACCGTCGGACAATCGTCTCAACCCCCGCCGCATTCGGATGGATCCCATCCGCCTGGTTGAGCGCCGGATGGGTAGCAACGCCTTCAAGCAGGAACGGATAGAGCGGCACCTTGTGCTTGGCGGCAAGGCGCGGGAAAACCCCGTTGAACTCGGCCGCGTAATCGCGCCCGAAATTGGGCGGTGCATACATTCCGGCAAGCAGAACCCGGATCCCTTGCGCCTGCAATTTGCCGACGATCCGGTCGAGATTGTCGAACATCGCCCTCGGGTCGAGCCCGCGCAACCCGTCATTGGCGCCCAGCGCCACGATGGCGAATTGCGGCTTGGCCGAGCCGACAACCCAATCGAGCCGTGAAAGGCCGCCGGCCGTCGTGTCGCCCGACACGCCGGCATTGATCACCTCGACCGACACGCTCGCCGCGCGCAACGCCGCGTCAAGCCGCACCGGCAACGCCTGTTGCGCGGACAACCCGTACCCGGCGGTCAGGCTGTCGCCCAGCATAAGCAGCCGCGGCGCACCGTCGGCCGCAGCGCCGATGCGAGGGAACACAAGAATGAACGCGAATATAATCAGCAGATTGACAAGCGCCGTGCGCGCCCCATATCCCCGAGGGGGCCGGTGATCTACAATCCCGCGCAGTCTTGGCAATTTCGTCACCGGAGATCTGGCAATCGGCATGACATCCTTCCCGCTGCAGCAAGCTGTGACCGAATCCGAATCCATCGTCGAGCTTGCGAATATCCATCTTAAGCTGACAAGCGCCGCCGGCGAGGTCAATATTCTGCGCGGCGTCGATCTACGGGTCGCGCGCGGCGAGCGGGTCGCGGTCATCGGGCCGTCCGGGTCGGGCAAATCGACGATGATGATGATCGTCGCCGGCCTCGAGCGCCCGACCGACGGGCGCGTGCGCGTGGCGGGCGCCGATCTCGCCGGGTTCGATGAAGACGGCCTGGCGTTGTTCCGCCGCGCCCATATCGGCATCGTCTTTCAATCCTTCCATCTCATCGCCGCAATGACAGCGCTGGAAAATGTCGCCGTGCCGCTCGAATTCGCCGGCGTCGACGCGCCGTTCGAACGGGCCCGCGCCGGCCTCGCGGCAGTCGGCCTCGACCACCGTCTCGACCATTATCCGGCGCAGCTTTCCGGCGGCGAACAGCAGCGCGTGGCGCTCGCCCGCGCCTTCGCCATGGAGCCGCCGTTGCTGCTGGCCGACGAGCCGACCGGCAATCTCGACACGACGACGGGGGCGGCGATCATCGACCTGATGTTCGACCTCGCCGAACGCCGGCGATCGACGCTGGTGCTGATCACACACGATGCCGAACTGGCGCGCCGGTGCGACCGTATCGTGCGCATGCATGATGGGCGGATTCTCGAGGCCGCCGCGCCTGCCGCGGCCGCCGGCGGGCGGCGTTGACGACGCTGCCCCTCGCCATCCGGCTGGCGCGGCGCGAACTGCGCGGCGGGCTGAAGGGATTTGGCGTTTTCCTCGCCTGCCTGACGCTGGGCGTCGCGGCGATCGCCAGCGTCGGCACGCTCGTCGCCGGCGTCAACGAGGCGCTGAAGAACGACGGGCAGCGACTCCTCGGCGGCGATGTCGAGCTGTCCTTCACCCATCGTCCGGCGACCGCCGAACAGAAACGGTTCATCGACGATAGCGGACGCGTTTCAACCGTCATCGAGATGCGGGCCATGGCCCGCACCGACGATCGGCGCACGCTGATCGAACTCAAGGCTGTCGACGGCGAATATCCGCTCCTCGGCGCCGTGCGTCTCGCCGGCAACCCCGATCTTACCGCCGTTTTCGCGCGTCGCGACGGCCTGCCGGGGGCCGCCGCCGAGCGCACGACCCTCAATCGCCTCGGCATCGGCGTCGGCGACCGGCTTTCCATCGGCGACGCGACTTTCGTCGTCCGCGCCGTGATCGAGAACGAGCCCGACCGCAGCGCCAATGTCTTGACCCTCGGCCCGCGCGTGATGATCGCGCTCGGCGGCCTGCCGGCGACCGGCCTTGTCCAGCCCGGCAGCCTGGTGCGCTACCAGTACCGGATCATGCTAGCCGACGGGATCGATCCGGCCGGCTGGATCGACGGACTGAAGACCCGCTTCCCCGACGCCGGTTGGCGGATTCGCAGCCCGTCCGAGGCTGCCCCCGGCGTGCAACGCTGGATCGAGCGCATCGGCCTCTATCTCACGCTCGTCGGCCTGACCGCGCTGCTGGTCGGCGGCGTCGGCGTCGCCAACGCGGTGGCGAGCTATCTCGACGGCAAGACCGCGACCATCGCCACGCTCAAATGCCTCGGCGCACCGGGGCATCTGGTGGTGCAGGTCTATCTTGTCCAGATCATGGTCATGGCGGCGCTCGGCATCGGCGCCGGATTGGCGCTCGGCGCCCTGGCGCCGATAGTCTTCGGAAAGTTGGTCGCCAGCCAGTTGCCGGTTGCGGCGCAAGTAGGATTCTATCCGCTGCCAATGGCCATCGCCGGCGCCTTCGGCCTACTGACCGCGCTGACCTTCTCGCTCTGGCCGCTGGCGCGGGCGCGCGAGGTGCCGCCCGCCGCGCTGTTCCGCAGCCTGGTCGCCCCGAGCCGCCGCTGGCCGCGCGGCGCCTTCGTCGCCGGCACCGCCGCCGCCGCCGGCAGTCTCGCCGCGCTGACCGTCGTCACCGCCGCCGACCGGCCGCTCGCCGTTTCCTTCGTCATCGGGACGCTCGCCGCCTTCGCGCTGTTCCGCGGCGCGGCGTGGATCATCGCCCGCCTCGCCCGCAGCGCCAGCCATGTCCGCATGCCGGCGATGCGCCTGGCGCTCGCCAACATGCACCGGCCGGGAAGCCCGACCCCCGGCATCGTCCTCTCGCTCGGCATCGGCCTTACCGTGCTGGTGATGATCGCCCTTATTCAGGGCAATCTCGCCCGCCAGATTCGCGAGCAATTGCCCGAAATCGCCCCTTCGTTCTTCTTCATCGACCTGCAGCCCGACCAGACAGCCGCGTTCGATGCCCTGATGCGCGACCTGCCCGGCGTCGGCGAGGTGAAGCGCGTGCCGGCATTGCGCGGCCGGATCGCCCGGATCGCCGGGGTGCCGGTCGAACAGGCCAACATCGCGCCCGACGCGCAATGGGCGATCGGCAGCGATCGCGGGCTGACCTATGCGAGCGAATTGCCGGCCGGCGCGCGCATCGTCGCCGGCCAATGGTGGCCGGCCGATTACAGCGGCCCGCCCCTCGTCTCGTTCGACGGCCATATCGCCAAGGGCATGGGCCTTGGCCTTGGCGATACGATCACCATCAATGTCCTCGGCCGCGAGATCGAAGCGCGCATCGCCAATCTGCGCGCCATCGACTGGACGACGCTCGGCATCAATTTCACCCTGATCTTCGCCCCCGGCACGCTCGAAGGCGCGCCGCACACCTTCATTGCCACGGCCGAGGTGGCGCCCGAACACGAAGACGCGGTTGAGCGCGCGGTGACCGAACGCTTCGCCAATGTTTCGTCGATCCGGGTCAAGACGGCGCTCGCCGCGGTCGAGACCATGCTTTCCGGCATTGCGGCGGCGGCGCGGGTGACGGCAGCGGTAACGCTGGTCGCCGGCACGCTGGTGCTGGCCGGGGCGATCATCGCCACGCAGCGCCGGCGGATTTACGACGCGGTCGTCCTCAAGGTGCTCGGCGCGCGGCGGCGGGCGATTCTCGGCGCGCTGGTGGTCGAATTTGCGCTTCTTGGCGCGGCCGCCGTCGCTGTCGCCGCGGCGATCGGCTCCATTGCGGCCTATCTGTTGATGACCCGCTATATGCACATCGATTTCGTGTTCCTGCCCCTGACCGTCGCCGGCACGGCCCTCGCCACCGTCGCCGTGGTCGTCGCCGTGGGGCTGGCGGGTACCTGGCGGGCGCTCGGCCACAAGCCGGCCCCCCTCTTGCGCAACGCCTGAGGCGTGCGGCGGGGGGCCGGGAAATCCGAAAAATAACAGTATTTTAAGGTGATTAAGGGGCGGTACGGGCTCGCACGGATATTGAATTCACCCCCCCTATGCCCATATCATGGGGGCTGAACGATCGGATTCGAACAGGGGAACGAGAGGAAGAAAATGGCGCAGATCGACAAACGATTTATGACGCAGACGCAGACCCAGGCCGAGCACGTCGCGATCGACGCCGGTCTGCGCGAGTATATGCTCCGCGTCTACAACTACATGGCCTCGGGCCTGGCGCTGACCGGCATCGTCGCCTACGTCGTCGCCAACACGCCTTCGGTCAGCAATGTGATTTTCGGCACGCCGCTGGTGTATGTCGTGATGCTGGCGCCGCTCGCCTTCGTGATGATCCTGAGCTTCGGCATCAACCGCCTGTCATTTGCGTCGGCACAAGCCATCTACTGGGTCTATGCCGCCGTGATGGGCGCATCGCTCGCCTCGATCCTGTTGGTGTACACGGGTACGAGCGTCGCGCGCGTGTTCTTCATCTCCGCCGGCACCTTCGCGGCGATGAGCCTTTACGGCTACACGACCAAGGCGGACCTGTCGAAATTCGGCGCGTTCCTGTTCATGGGCCTGATCGGCATCATCATCGCCTCCATCGTCAACATCTTCATCGGCAGTTCGGCCCTGCAATTCGCGATCTCGGTGATCGGCGTGCTGGTGTTCGTGGGCCTGACCGCCTATGACACGCAGCGGATCAAGGAGATCTATCTTGAATCCGACTCGGGCGAGGTTGCCGGCAAGAAGGCGTTGATGGGGGCGCTCACCCTCTATCTCGACTTCATCAACCTGTTCCTCATGCTGATACGGTTGTTCGGCGAGCGCCGCTAACGCTTAACCGAGCGTAACGAACCAAAACCCCGGAGGTTCCGCCTCCGGGGTTTTTCTTTGGCCCGCCGCCCACCCTAGAACACCACCACCTGGCGGACGACCTTGCCGGCGGCGAGGCGGTCGAAGCCGAGATTGATCTCGTCGAGCTTCAGCCGGTCGCTCATCAGCCGGTCGACCGGCAAGCGGCCCTGGCGGTAGAGGGCGATATAGCGCGGCAGGTCGCGCACCGGCACGCAACTGCCGATATAGCTGCCTTTGAGGGTGCGCTCCTCGGCCACCAGAGTCACCGGCGAAAGCGCCATCATCTGCCCCGGGTTGGGCAGGCCGGCGGTCACCGTCTGCCCGCCGCGCCGGGTCGCTTTCCATGCCGTTTCCAGCGCCTTGACCGACCCCGCCATTTCAAGCGCGACATCGACCCCGCCCCCGGTGGCCGCTCGCACCTTGTCGGCACAATCGGCATCGCCGGCATTGACCGCGTGCGTGGCGCCGAGCCGGCGGGCCAGCGCCAGCTTTTCGTCCGACAGGTCGACGGCGACGATCGTTTCCGCCCCGGCGACGATGGCGCCAAGCAGCGCGTTGAGCCCGACCCCGCCGAGGCCGACCACGGCCACGCTCTGTCCCGGCCGCACCCCCGCCGTGTTGATCGCGGCGCCGACGCCGGTGAGCACCGCGCAACCGAACATCGCCGCTTCGTCGAGCGGCAGGTCGCGATCGATGCGAATCAGCGAGCGGCGCGACACGGTCGCATATTCGGCGAAGGCCGACACGCCCATGTGATGGTGGATCGGTCCGGCGGGGCGCGACAGGCGCTTGTTGCCGCCGACCAGTTCGCCCTTGCCGTTGGCCGCGGCCCCCGGCTCGCACAGCGCCGGCCGGCCCTCGGCGCAAGGCGCGCAATGGCCGCAGCTCGGCACGAAGACCATGACCGCGTGATCGCCCTTGCGCAGGTCGTCGACGCCGGGGCCAAGCGCCTCGACCACCCCGGCCGCCTCGTGGCCGAGGACCATCGGCGTCGGCCGCGGCCGATCGCCGTTGATCACCGACAGGTCGGAATGGCAGAGCCCGGCGGCGGCGATGCGCACCAGCACCTCGCCCCGACCGGGCGGGGAAAGTTCCACCTCCTCGACCGAAAGCGGCTTCGATGTCGCGTAAGGCGGCTTCGCCCCCAAAGCGTTGAGAACGGCTGCTCTGATTTTCATCGGCGACCTCGCATCAAATATATCGGTATCAAACGCAGCGCCCGCCGTCGATTTCCAGCGCCACGCCGGTGATGAACTCCGCCTCGTCGGAGGCGAGCCACAATGCCGCGCTGGCGATGTCGGCCGGGGTCGACAGGCGGCCGAGCGGGATCGAGGCGCGGAACCGCGCCCGGTTTTCGGGCGTGTCGCCGCCCATGAAATCGGCCAGCATGGCGGTTTCGCCGGCGACCGGGCACAGGCAGTTGACGCGGATTTTTTCCGGCGCCAGCTCGACCGCCATCGACTTGGTCATCGTGATCACCGCGCCCTTGCTGGCGTTGTACCAAGTGAGGCCGGGGCGTGGGCGCAAGCCCGCCGTCGACGCGGTGTTGATAATGCACCCGCCGCCCTGGCGGCGGAAGATCGGCACCACCGCCCGCGCGGCGAGATAGATCGACTTTACGTTGATCGCGAACACCTTGTCGAAGGTTTCCTCGGATACGTCGAGCATCGGCTGGTTGCGATGGGTGAAGCCAGCATTGTTGACCATGACGTCGAGCCGGCCGAACGCCGACAGCGTCTTCGCCGCCATGGTCTCGACCTCGGCCGCCTTGGCCACGTCGGCCCGGACGAAGATCGCCCTGCCGCCCGCCTCGGCGATCGCCGCGGCGACGCGCTTGCCGCCTTCTTCATTGATGTCGTTGACCGTGACTCTCGCCCCTTCCGCCGCGAAGCGCCGGGCGATGCCTTCGCCGAATCCCGAACCGCCGCCGGTGACGACCGCCACCTTGTCCTTGAGCCGCATCGACGTTTCCCCTTGTTGGTTGGCGCTCAGCCGTGCTTGATCGCGACCGTTTTAAGCGCGCTGAACGACAATAATCCCTCGAAGCCCTTTTCGCGCCCGAAACCCGAGCGCTTGACGCCGCCGAACGGCAGCTCAACCCCGCCGCCGGCGCCGTAATTATTGACAAAGACCTGTCCCGAACGGATCGCCCGCGCCAGGCGGTGCTGGCGCGCGCCATCCTGCGTCCACACCCCGGCGACAAGGCCGAATTCGGTGCCATTGGCGATGGCGACCGCCTCGGCCTCGTCCTTGAACGGCGTCGCGGCGAGGACGGGGCCGAACACCTCTTCCTGCGCCAGCTCATGGCCCGGCGCCCCTTGAAGCGCTCGGCGACCTTGCCGACGAACTCGTCATAGACCTTGTCCTGGACCAGCAGGCGCGAGCCGGCCGAGCAGGTCTGGCCGGCGTTCTGGATGATGGCGTTGGTGAGAAACGGCAGTGCCGCGTCGATATCGGCATCGGCGAAAACGAGCTGCGGTGACTTGCCGCCCAGCTCCATGGTCACCGGGCGGTTGTTTTTCGCCGCCGCCGCCTGCACCAGCGCACCGGTCGCCGGCGAGCCGGTGAACGAGATGTGATCGATGCCGGGATGCGCCGCGAGCGCCGCGCCCGCTTCCTCGCCATAGCCGGTGACGATGTTGACCGCGCCCGGCGGAAACCCGACCGCAAGCGCCAGTTCGCCCACCTTGAGAACGCTCATGCACGCATCTTCGGCCGGCTTGACCACCGCCGCGTTGCCCATGGCGAGCGCGGCGGCAAGCGTGCGGCCGAGAATCTGCGCCGGGTAGTTCCACGGGATGATGTGCCCGGTAACGCCGAGCGGCTCGCGGAAGGTCATCACCGTGTAACCGTCGAGATAGGGCAGGGTCTCACCGTGCACCTTGTCAGCGGCGGCGCCGTAATATTCGAAGTAGCGGGCAAGCGCGAGAATATCGGCCTTGGCCTGTTTCAGCGGCTTGCCGGTGTCCATCGCCTCGAGCCGGACGAGTGCGTCGTGATGCTCCTGAACCGCAAGCCCGAGCTTGATCAGCAGCCGGCCGCGATCGGTGGCCGATAAACGGCCCCACGCGCCGTCGAGTGCCGCGCGCGCGGCGCGGACGGCGGCGTCGATATCGGCGGCGACGCCGCGGGCGATGCGGTGGAACGCCTCGCCATCGCTGGGATTGACCACCGGGATCGAGGCCCCGCCCAGCGGCGAGCGCCAGTCTCCCCCGATCAGCAGTTTCGGCGGCGGCATGGCTGTCATCGGCGGGTCTCCCTGATCGATAATGGCAACAGAGCTTGGCGCAGCGGCGAGGCGTGGAAAAGATACATGACGAAATCCCCGTGTCCGCCAATCAGATCCGGCGGGTGCGGTCTCGCCAATAGACATCGCGGATCACGTTTTTCTGAATCTTGCCAACCGGGGTCTTCGGCAGGCGCGGCACGATGACGATCAGCCGCGGACGCTTGTAACGGGCAATGACCCCGCCGACGAATTCGATCAGTTCCTCCGGCGTCGCCTTCGCCTCGGGCTTGAGCACGACATGCGCCGCAGGCACCTCGCCCCATTTGTCGTCGGGAATGCCGAAGGCGGCGCACTCGGCGACCGCGGGATGGCGAAATAGGGCGTTCTCGATCTCGACCGGATAGATATTTTCACCGCCCGAAACGATCATGTCTTTCGAGCGATCGACGAGAGAAATAAACCCGTCCGCGTCGCGCACACCAAGATCGCCGGTCCACAACCATCCGTCGCCGGTCTTGAACAGCGCGGCCGTCTGCTCCGGATCGCCGTAATATTCGGTCAGAAGATGCGCGCCGCGGGTGACAATCTCGCCGATCATGCCCGGCGGCGCCTCGTTGCCTTGCGGGTCGAAGACCGTCGTTTCGACATTATGCGCCGGCCGACCGATGCTGCCCCGCTTTTCATGCGGATGAAAAGGCCGGCGCACCGTCATCGGTCCGGTTTCCGACTGGCCATAATTTTCGACGAACGCGACCTGCGGCAGCAATCCGATCAACCGGTCGTAGAGCGCCACCGGCATCGGCGACGCCGCATAGTTCAGGTGACGCAGGGAAGAAAGGCGTTCGGGCGAAAACGCAGGGTGCGTGATGAGGTCGCTGAGCTGGGTCGGAACAAGCAACGCGGCGCTGACCTTGTGCCGCTCGACCAGATCGATGAAACGCGCCGAATCCCACCCCGACTGCAAAACGCAGCTGCAGCCCAGCATCAGTGCCGGCTGCAACCACACGAACAGCCCCGCCGCGTGGAACAGCGGCGTGGCGACCAGCGCCACGTCGCGCGCGTCGATCCCGAATTCGGTCGTGCAGGTCACCGCCGTCGTATATCGCGCCCGATGCGACACCAGCACCGCCTTGGGGAATCCGGTCGTGCCGCCGGTGAAGCTGATCGCCAGCGGATCGGTTTCGCTCAGAGCTACCGACGGCGGCAGGCCCGTTCCCCGGGCCATGAAATCTTCGAAGCGAAGCGCGTCAGGAACCGCCGCCGAATCCCCGCCAATGGCGACCAGATGGCGCAGGCGCTTTGTATTTTGCTGCGCGCCGGCAACCGTCGGCGCCAGCTCGTGCCAGAAAAACAAACCGTCGATATCCGTTTTGTCGAGCTTGTAGGCAAGATCGCTCGGCGTATCCCGGACCGAGATCGTCGCCAATACGACGCCGGCCCGCGCCGCGCCGTAATAGATAACCGGATATTCAAGAATATTCGGTGCGAGAATCGCGACGTGGGATCCCTTGACGAAGCCGAGACCGACCAGCGCGCCCGCGGCGCGGGCGGCGGCGCGATCGAGCTCGCCGAAGGTCATCCGCCGCTCGCCGTCGATCAGCGCGATCTTGTCGGGGAAACGGGCGGCGGCCCGACGAAGGATGTCACCGGCTAGCATTGTGGAGGGAACAATCCGGCTCTTTCCGGATTCGCGGAAATTCTCGGGTTGTCGTCGCCAGCCTGCGCCGTGCCGTTCATCCGTCGGCGACGCGGGCCAGAAGATCCATGAGCGTGCGGCGCTCCCCCGCCGACAGGTGGGCGGCGATGCGTCGCTCATGCGCCTCGAGGCGGGACAGGAGGCGAATGAGCGCCGCCTCGCCCGCCTCGGATAGTTCGAGCGCGTGGGCCCGCCGGTCGCTGGCGTGCGCCGCGCGGCGCACGAGATCGCGCGCCTGCAAGCGGTCGATCAGCGGCACAACCGACGAGCGGTCGATGCCGAGCGCAACGCCCAAATCGCTCTGGCTCAGGCCGCGATTTGCCTTGATCAGCAGCAATGCGCCGATCTGGCCGGGTGTCAGCCCTTCGCCATCCATGCTCGCCGCGAAATCCTGGAACACGCGCAGCTGCGCGCGCCGCAACGTATAGCCGAGCAACCCGGGCAGCCGGCCGAGGCTGAGGCTCCGCCGTTCGCCCGCGCGATCGCGCGCATTGTTTTCTGCGGGCAGAGGCTCGGTTTTCCGCACGCTTACGCCCGTTTTTCGCATTTGTTCCCGGTTCCTCGTCGATGATTATTGTTTGATAGTCAAACAATTTGACTTTGCAACAAAGTACTCCATATGCTCGACTAATACCAGATCGCGTATTGGTGGCCGCCCCTTCGCGACCAGGGCGGAGATCGAGGCTTATGACCTATACCGTCGCCGTCCGGCAATTCGCCGCGCTGCTTGAGGTTGAGACCGGCCAGACCGTCCTCGCGGCAGCCCTGGCGCGCGAGCTGCCTTACCCGCATGGCTGCCAATCGGGCAATTGCGGCGCCTGCAAATCCGAGCTTCTTTCGGGCGAGGTCGAGATGTCGCCCTATTCGGAGTTCGCGCTGAGCGAGGCGGAAAAGGCGGCGGGGCTGATCCTCGCCTGCCGCGCCGTGCCGTGGTCGGATTGCGAGGTGCGCTTCCTCGATACCGACGAGACGATCGCCCACCCGCAGCGTCACTTGACCTGCCGCGTCGTCGCGCTCAGCCATGCGACGCACGATATTCGCGTGCTGCGCATGGAAATCCTGTCTGGCGGACCGTTTACCTTTTCGGCGGGGCAATACGCCAACCTCGAATTTCCCGGCCTGCCCCCGCGCGACTATTCGATGGCCAACCGGCCTGACGAGCCGGTCCTCGAATTCCACATCCGCTTATTGCCCGGCGGCGCGGTGACGCCGTTCGTTGCCGAGACCCTGAAAATCGGCGACACGCTCAAGCTCGTTGGGCCGCACGGCACATCGTATTTGCGCGAGAAACATGCCGGGCCGATTGTGGCGCTCGCCGGCGGATCGGGCCTGGCGCCGATCAAATCGATCGTCGAGACGGCGCTCGCCCACGGCATGGCGCAACCGATAGCGCTTTATTTCGGCGTCCGGGCGGAACGCGATCTTTATCTCGAAGACCGCTTTCAGGCCCTGACCAAAACGCACAAGAATTTCTCCTTCACGCCGGTCCTGTCAGAGCCCGCCGGCCCGACCGAGCGGCGCACCGGATTCCTTGTCGACGCGGTGCGCCAGGATTTCGCCTCGCTCGACGGCGCCAAGGCATATCTCGCCGGCCCGCCGATCATGGTCG
>JACQAF010000117.1 GCA_016195145.1 Rhodospirillales bacterium | reverse complement strand
GGCCCGCGAGGATCTGATGCGCCGCGAGATGCGGCTGGTGGATCAGCATGGCGAGGATGTGGTCGCGCAGCGCCGGGTTGCGGTCGATCCTGCCGTTGCGCGCCCGCGTCCCGTAACGCCCGGCCAGGCGGCCCGCGCCCTCGCGCGCCGCCAGCCGCCGCCAGTTCCGCAACGACGCGGCCGAAACCGCCGGCAGTTCGGCCCGCACGTCGGGCGACACCATGTCGGGCTCGGCCCGGGCGCCGGCGCTGTTGTAACGCGCGGCGAACAGATGCTCGGCGGCGCGAAAGCCGCACCCGGCGGCGCGGCGAAAGGCGTCGAACGCGGCGAGGACCGCCAGCCGCGCCTCGGCGCGCGTCTTCGCGCCCCCGGCAAGGCCGGCGAGCGGCGGCGACCCGTTCGGCGAATGCGCCGGCGGCGGCGGTTCTAACGCGCCGGACGGCGCTGTCCCTCCCGCCGCGGCGCGCCGCGCCGCGGCGACGATCCGCGCCGCCAGATGCGACCGCGTCGCCGGCGGCAGGGCGTCGAGCGGGTATTCCCGCCCGCCGCCGCGACCGGCGCGTTTGCGATGCGGCCATGATTGACGGGCGGATTTTAATTGTATTGCACGCTCCGTTCCGGGCAGCCCCGGCAATCCGGCGAGCTCGGCGGCGCTGAACCATGTCTTCGGGGCGTTCATGGCGCGCCCCCGGACTTCCGGAGCTGCCGGCGGCGCGCCTGCAGGCGCTCGATCTCGGCCTCGACCTCGCCGCGCTCGACATGCCGCGCCTGTTCGCCGGCGATCACGATGCGGCCGCATTTCCGCGCCAGCCGGTCGAGCAGCCAGCCCGCGCCGGTCACCTCGATGAAGACCGGCAGATAGAGCGCCGGAAAGCGATGTCCGGTGCGGCTCGGCGCGGTCCATGCGTCGATCAGCGCGCGCGACACCGGGTAATCGGGGTCGCCGCCCAGCAGGCGCTCCATCTCGGCGGCGATCTGGTCGCGGCGCTTGCCGCTGCCGGCGATGGCGTCCGACAGCGCGCCGCGCAGCTCGAGATCGAAATCGAACGCGCCGCGCTCGACATGCCGCGCGTCGTCGGCGTCGAACATGGCGCGCTGGCGCGGGTCGCGCGCGCCGCGGCGGGTCACCGCGCCCCTCCGCAAAAAGCCGGGGACGGGCCTGGGGCTCGACGGCCCTCGCGCCCGTCCCCGCGAGTTTCGGGGAGGAAACGCCCACAGCTCGTTTCTTGCGTCGCCCCCCGTCCTTCCCGCCGGATGGCGGGAAGCTCAGGCGCGCGGCCGGCATTCGCCGCGGCGATGACGCCGGCCGCGCGCCCCCCTATCATCGGCGCGGGCGCGGCAAACCGATGGAGGGGAAGAATGGATGACGTCGAGGAGGAGCTCCGGCGCCGGCATGGCGACTTCGTCGCTCTTGCGTTCTTGACAACGTCGTTGATACGCGAACTGGAGGCGGATTCGCCGGGCCTTGCAGCACGACTGCGCGCTCGATTGGACGACGCCATCAACCGTCTCCCCGCCGAGCATTGCGGCGGCCGATACGCTTGGATGCTCCGGCAGCTTCACGGCCGCGTTTCTTCGGCCGCGAGCGGGACCGCCGTCCGGTCTCCCGATCCAGCAGGGCCAGCGCCCACGTGACGTCGTCAAGCGCCCGGCCGGCGTTCGCGGGGCGCGTCATGGCCCGTCCCTATGTACGCTGCCGCATACATTGCGCCGGCCGTTGGGCGTGGTACGTTTATGGGGTCGGCGTTTCCAGCGGGGCCGGTTCTGCCCGTCGAAGATCGACGGCCAGATCGCGCTGGGGGGAACGCCGATGGCGGCGGCGACGAGCGCTTTGACGCGCGACATCTGCCGGCGGCGGATGGTGCGGATCGCCAGGCTGACGGAGCTGACATCGATCCCGTTGGCCCTGGCGATGGCGGACAGGTCGAGCCCCTTCTTCTCCAGGGCCGCCTTGACGTCGGCATGGTGCCAGTCGCGATGGGCGCTCATCGTTTTCCTTTTGTCTGCCGGCGCGAGCCGGTTTTTTCGGACTGTCAGTTGTCAAGGGTCGGCGCATACAATGCAGAAAACCGCATATAAGATCAAGCAGATTTCCGCATTTCGCCGTTTAACATTGCAGAAATCTGCGTAATATGCTTATACTATTGATTCAGAAGATCATTTTTATCTACGAAAAGGACAGTAAAGGTGTCCTAATTTTTTCGGAGTTCCGCATATGAACTCCGAAAAAACGTTCACCGAGCGGCTGCGAATCGCTGCAAGTTTGGTGGGTGGCCAGATCCAGCTTGCCGATAAGGCTAATGTTCCTCGTCGGACCTTCGCCGATTACATTGCCGGTCAGACCGAGCCCGGACGTGATCGACTCGTTTCGATCGCCGATGCCGCGGCCGTCAATATCGACTGGCTGGCGGCCGGCCGCGGGCCGATGCGGCTCGCCGCCCGGACGGCGGCCGAACTCACCGGCCTGGTCCGGCCGCTGCGCCAGCCGCTCGGCGAGGGCGGCGGGCAGCAGCT
>JACQAF010000098.1 GCA_016195145.1 Rhodospirillales bacterium | reverse complement strand
GTTCGGCCTATGGGTTCTCGTATCTGTTCGCCCAAACCGGCAATTACATCCTGCTGTTTCAGCTCGGTGCTGGCGCCCTGCTGCTGGCCCTGGCGATCGACTTCGCCGTCGCCGGTATTTGCCCACCGACCCGATATGGTTCCGATCATCGGCGGCGTTGATCCGGCGATGCTGCGGGCGTTTCAGGCCGGCGTGCGGGCGCGGACCGCGCTACCCACGATGGCGGCCGGCGGGTTCTTCTTTTGTCTGGTGCCGAGGACATGCGCCTCGCCCCAGTTTTTCAGATCGACAAGCACGGGGCGTAGCGACCGGCCGCGATCGGTCAGGCTGTACTCGACCTTTGGCGGCACTTGCGCGAATACGCGGCGATCGACAAGGCCGTCGCGCTCCATCCCGCGCAGCTGCTGCGTCAGGGTGCGCTGGGTCGCCTTCGGCAACAGCCGGCGCAATTCGCCGAAGCGTTTGGTGCCTTCCAGCAATTGCATCAGGATCGCGCCTTTCCATTTGCCGCCGATCATGTCGAGCGTCGCTTCGATCAGGCATTGAAGGTACATCTCGTGGCGCTGCTTTCGCATAACGCGTTCCCTTCGGTATACAATCTGCACCTATGCGGCGCATTTCTGCGTACTTCACAGGCGCCTGATAATCGGTGAAGTATCGCACTCCTGCAACGGAGTTCGCCATGCCAACATCCATATCGCCCGAGTTGTTCTGGCTTGCCGCCGTCGCCCTTCTCACCGCCGCCTTGTGGATACCCTACACGCTGCAACTGATCGTGCAGATGGGGCCGATTGCCGCTTTCTGGGATCCCTTCCACGAAACACCGCTTGCCGCGCCGTGGGCGCAGCGCGCCAAACGGGCGCACACCAACGCCGTCGAGGGGCTCGTCGTCCCTCTGGTGCGAACGCTCTTGTTCCTGGTCGGTTTCGGCTGCCAGATCGTCCTCGGCGGCGCGATTCTGGGCTGGCTTCGCTAACAAAGAACCCGCAACCCTGCCCCGGCCGGACCGTCTTTTGCGTTCCCGTCCGGCGCAAGGCCGGGTATCGTGCGCCATCGCCAATCCGTTTGCGCTGGGGTTGCCCATGTCGATGATCGCCACGCTTGCCGAACTCGAAGCGATTTACGGCCGGCCGGGCGAGGCTGCGACCGTCAAGGAAGCCAGCCGCATCACGCCGCATTATCGCGCCTTCATCGACGTCGCGCCCTTCGCCGTGCTGGCGACCAGCGGACCGGAGGGATTGGATTGCTCGCCGCGCGGCGACAAATCCGGCTTCGTGCGCCTCCGCGACGACAAGACCCTGCTGTTGCCCGACCGGCTTGGCAATAACCGCGTCGATTCATTGCGCAATATCGTCCGCGACCCGCGCGTGGCGTTGCTGTTCCTGATCCAGGGGCAAGGCAATACATTGCGCGTCAACGGCCGGGCGCAAATCTCGGTCGATCGCGAGCTGCTCGCCTCGTCTGCGGTCGACGGCAAGGCGCCGCGTTCGGTTGTCGTCATTGCGGTCGAGGCGGTTTATTTCCAGTGCGCTCGCGCCATTGTCCGATCCGATTTGTGGAATCCGGAAAACCACGTGCCCGCCGGCAATCTGCCGAGCCCCGGGCAAATCCTCGCCGCGCTCAGCGAGAACCGTGTTGGCGGCGACGCTTATGACCGGGCATGGCCCGCGCGCGCGCAAAAAAGCCTGTGGTGAGCGACCAGCGCCGGCGTTCGCCCATCGACGGTTCGCCTAATCGGGCAGCCGGACCGCCATTGCCGTCGCAACGAGGCGCATGTCATGGTCGCTGATCGCGAACAAACCGAAGCGAAGCTGGCGGCCCCAATTGCCGGCGCCGGCCGCGAATTCGAGCGTATCGAGAAGCGGCCGGATCGGCGCGGCGCACGCATCGATCCACGCCACATCGCGGCGGAACGTACAGAATCCGTCGCCCGTATCGACCCGATAAGGTTCGCCCGCTTGCACGACGCCGATCGCCGTGAAGGCTTGGAGCTTGTCCTTGCCCCGGAACGCGCTCGTCGGTGAATAATAGGCGGCACGATCCCCCGGCCGGACGCGCCGCAGGGGCGCGGCCTTGCCGTGACAAACCTGCATGAACCCCGAAGCGCGCCCGCGGCACACATGGTTGGCGGCAGCGACGGCGATCCAGTTGCGCTTCATGACGCCGCCGGCGCGAAGACGCGGAAGCGATGGCCATCCGGGTCGAGAGCGACAAAAGTGTGGCCGAAATCCATGTCAATGGGCGACTGGACGACGGTTAGGCTGCGGGCCCGCCAATCGGCATGGACCGCGCGGACCGCATCGGCGTCGGCGAGCGTAAAGGCGATTTCGCCGCCCTCGCCCGCAGTATCGGCGGCAGGTTTCACCGTGCGTCGCGACCACAGCCCGAGCATGACGCCCGAATCCATGGCGAACATGACGAAGGTCGGCGAGGATTCGACCGGCGGCCGGCCCAGTAAATCGGCGTAGAAAGCGGCGCTGGTCGCCGGACTGTCGACGTCAAAGAATGATGAAGTCGATATTGCGCATCGCGTTTCCTCCCGTATGGAACGGTCGATCCTAGGTGGAACCGGCGTCGGTTTCTGGCAGCAGCGAACCGCCTCACGGATCGGGAATGTCCCCGACTTTGCGCCATTCCTTCGCCAGGGCTTGCCGGCGGCGCGGATAGCGCACGGGCAGTGCCGCCAACGCAACGACCCTGTCGGTGCGAAAATGGCGGAACGATTGCCGCAGCTCGCACCACGCCACGACGACGCGCACGCGATCGAAGAAAGCGAGGGCGAAGGGCCAGATGACGCGCCGGGTCGCGACCGCGTAACGATCGAGATACGCGATCTCCAGCTTGCGTTCGGTACGGATCGCCTGCCGGATCGTGGGCAGCTCGGCGTCGCCAGCGGCGATTGGCTGGCCCGGGCCGACAAGCAACGTCGAAGCGTCGAGATCATCGCGCAGATCGGCCGGCAACACCGCCGCAATCTTGGCCAGTGCGTTGCGCGCCGCGACGCCGAGGCGGGAATCGCCCCGGTCAGCGACCCACCGCGACCCAAGAACCAGCGCCTCGATCTCCTCCTCCGAGAACATCAGCGGCGGCAACATGAACCCGGGACGCAGGACATAGCCGATCCCGGGCTCGCCATCGATCCGCGCGCCATGCGCCTGCAGCGCGCCGATATCCCGATAAAGAGTGCGCAGACTGACGCCGAGCTCCGCCGCCAGCGCCCGGCCTGTCACCGGATGCCGGTGGCGACGCAGAACCTGGATCAGGTCGAGAAGACGACCGGCGTGCGACATGGTTTTGATCCTAGAAAGACGCCCATTCTAATAACCTATACTGCCAAATTATGGCAGTAGTCGATCACACTCGCCTCGACCGGGTCGAACGGCCCCGGCTTGACGCACAAACGCCGATAGACGCACACTCGCCACCGACCGAATGAAAAACGGCCGAACCGGCCGCTGAGGAGGATCGCCAATGTTGCGCTGCTTACGCCCGTATTATGTGCTGCCTTTTCTTCTTTCCCCGATCTTGCCGAATTTCGCCGCCGCCCAAACGCCGGCGCTCGCCATGGAAGAGTTCATGGTGCCGACGCGCGACGCCGGCATTGAGATTTACGTGCGCAACAAGCGCCCGGCGGACCTGACCCAGTTCCGCGCCGAGCGGACCGTTCTGTTCGTCCATGGGGCCACTTATCCGGCGCACGCGGCGTTCGACTTGCAGC
>JACQAF010000018.1 GCA_016195145.1 Rhodospirillales bacterium | reverse complement strand
CCCTGTTCCGCGCCGCGCTCGTCGAACACCCGGGCGAAGATGAGGTGAAGGCGCGACACCCCGCCGCCGGTGATCCAGTGCTTCTTGCCGTTGATCACATAGCGGTCGCCGCGCCGGTCGGCGCGGGTGGTCATTTCGGTTGCGGCGCTGCCTGCGCCCGTCTCGGTGATGCAGATCGCCGGCTTGTCGCCGGACAGGACAAGCCGTGCCGCCAGTTCGCGCTGCGCCGGCGTGCCGTAGGTGAGGATGGCGCCGACGGCGCCCATATTGGTTTCGACCACGATGCGCGCCGACGGGCCGCAGCAGCGCGCCATCTCGTCGATCACCAGCACCGCTTCGAGATAGCCGAGACCCTGGCCGCCAAGCTCCTTGGGGATGGTCATGCCGAGGAAACCGGCGGCGCGCAGCCGCTCGATATGGTCCCACGGATAGGCCTCGGTCCGGTCGATTTCGGCGGCGCGCGGGGCCATGGCCGTTTGCGCCAGGGCGCGCGCCCGGGCGCGCAAATCTTCCTGGGCGGGGGTCAGGCGGAAATCCATCGGCGGCTCCTCCCATGGTGGGCCGGTGTGCCCGCATCATCCGGGCAAGGGGCATGGGCGGTCAAGACGGCCGAGCGGCCCGCGTAGGCGCCGCGCCCAGCGACTTGCGTTAGGCTCGCTTGAGCGCCTTCAGATGGTCGAGGAAGCCCTGAAGGATATAGGCGGCGGCGGCCTTGTCGACGAGCTCGGCCCGCCGGGCGCGCGACAGGTCGGCGTCGATCATCATCCGGGTCACGGCGGCGGTCGACAGGCGCTCGTCCCAGAAGGCGAGCGGCAGGTCGATCTTGCCGAGAAGATTGGCGGCGAAGGCGCGCACCGACTGGCAGCGCGGTCCCTCGCTGCCGTCCATGTTGACGGGAAGGCCGAGGACAAAGCCGCCGACGTTCTGCTTGACGACGATTTCCCGCAACATCGCGGCATCGGCCGTGAATTTGCCCCGGCGCAGGGTCTCCAGCGGCGTTGCGATGGCGAGGCCGGTGTCGGACAGGGCGAGGCCGAGGGTCTTGGTGCCGATGTCGAAGCCGAGCAGCCGCGTCCCGCGGGGAAGTTCGGCGGCCAGGTCGGTGGGGTTGCGGATCGCCATGTCGGGATGATAGTTTCCGGCGCGCTTTTCGAAGCCGTTTCAAGCACGAGAGATACCGAATGTCGCTCGACAAAGCCACCGTGGCGCGTATCGCCACACTGGCGCGCATCAAAGTCGCCGAAGCCGACCTCGACAAGATGGCCGGCGAGTTGCAAACCATTCTCGACTGGGTCGAGCAGCTCAACGCCCTCGACACCAACGGCGTCGAGCCGATGACCTCGGCGGTCGCGGTGGTCCTGCCGCAACGCGCGGACAAAGTGACCGACGGCAATTATGCCGGCAAGGTCCTGGCCAATGCGCGCGAGCCGGTGAATGCCGGCGAGGGCGGCTTTTTCTCCGTGCCCAAGGTAGTTGAATAATGGCGGCCAATGGCGATCTGACCGGCCTGACCATCGCGGCGGCGCGCGACGGCCTGCGGCAGAAGAAATTTTCGGCGCGCGAGCTGACCGACGCCCATATCGACGCGATGGCCGAGGCGCGCCCGCTCAACGCCTTCATCACCGAGACGCCGGAAAAGGCGCTGGTCATGGCGGCGGCGGCCGAAGCCCGGCTGGCCAAGGGCGAGGGCGGCGCGCTCGAAGGCGTGCCGCTGGCGATCAAGGACCTGTTCTGCACCGAGGGCGTGCTGACCACCGCAGGGAGCCATATCCTCGACGGCTTCCGTCCGTCCTACGAATCGACCGTCAGCGCCAATCTGTGGCGGGCGGGTGCGGTCATGCTCGGCAAGACCAATCTCGACGAATTCGCCATGGGCTCGTCGAACGTCACCAGTTACTACGGCCCGGTGAAGAACCCGTGGCGCCGGACGGGCGACAACCGCCCGCTGGTGCCGGGCGGCTCGTCGGGCGGCTCGGCGGCGGCGGTGGCGGCGCGCATCGCCATGGGCGCCACCGGCACCGACACCGGCGGCTCGATCCGCCAGCCGGCGTCGTTCTGCGGCATCGTTGGCATGAAGCCGACTTACGGCCGCTGCTCGCGCTGGGGCATCGTCGCCTTCGCCTCGTCGCTCGACCAGGCCGGGCCGATGACGCGCACGGTGCGCGACGCGGCGATCATGCTCGGCGCGATGGCGGGGCACGACGAGAAGGATTCGACTTCGGTGCCCGCACCGGTGCCCGACTACGAGAAGGCGATGACCGGCGACGTGCGCGGCCTCAAATTCGGCATTCCCAAGGAATACCGGGTGGAGGGCATGCCGGCCGAGATCGAGGCGCTGTGGCGCCAGGGCATCGAGTGATTCCATTGTTGCTCCCGCCGAAGCGTCGTCCAACCTGGCGCGCTATGACGGGGTGCGGTTCGGCCTGCGCGTGCCGGGCAACAGCCTCGACGAAATGTACGAGAACACCCGCGCCGAGGGCTTCGGGGCCGAGGTGCGGCGGCGCGTGCTCATCGGCACCTACGTGCTGTCGGCTGGGTATTACGACGCCTATTACCTGAAGGCGCAGCGCGTGCGCGCGTTGATCGCGCGCGATTTTGCCGAGGCGTACAAGAAATGCGACGTCATCCTGACGCCGACCGCGCCGTCGGCCGCCTTCGCCATCGGCGACAAGGCCGACGACCCGATCGCCATGTACCTCAACGACGTGTTCACCGTGCCGGTGAATCTCGCCGGCCTGCCGGGGCTGTCGCTGCCGGCCGGGATGTCGGCCGACGGGCTGCCGCTCGGCCTACAGATCATCGGTCGCGCCTTCGACGAGGAAACGCTGTTCCGCGTTGCTGGCGTGCTTGAACACGCGGCCGGCTTCACGGCCGCGCCGGTAAGGGGTTGAACCATGCTAATCGAAGGCAAGACTGGCACGTGGGAGATGGGGTGATCAACCGCCATTGCGTCGAGCAGGCGATCCGCACCGGCTTCGGCATCGAGGGGACGATCAACCGCGTCTCGGTCTTCGACCGCAAGAACTATTTTTACGCCGACCTGCCGGCAGGCTACCAGATTTCGCAGTATTCGCAGCCCATCGTCTCCGGCGGCCGGCTGGCGATCGATTTTGCCGAGGGCAAGACGCGCGAGATCGGCATCACGCGGCTGCACATGGAGCAGGACGCCGGCAAGTCGCTGCACGACCAGCATCCGGCCAAGACCTATGTCGACCTCAACCGGTCGGGCGTGGCGCTGATGGAGATCGTGTCGGAGCCGGACCTGCGCTCGCCCGAGGAAGCGGGAGCTTATCTGCGCAAGCTGCGCTCGATCCTGCGCTATCTCGGCACCTGCGACGGCAACATGGAAGAAGGCTCCATGCGCTGCGACGCCAACGTTTCGGTACGCAAGGCAGGCGAGGCCTATGGCACGCGCTGCGAGATCAAGAACGTCAACTCGGTGCGCTACGTCATGCAGGCGATCGAGTACGAGGCGCGCCGCCAGGTGGCGCTGATCGAGGATGGCGGCACGGTGCGGCAGGAAACCCGGCTGTTCGATCCCGGCCGCAGCGAGACGCGCCCGATGCGCTCCAAGGAGCACGCGCACGATTACCGCTATTTTCCCGATCCCGACCTGCTGCCTCTCGTTCTCGACGACAAACGCATCGAGGAAATCCGCACTGCGATGCCCGAGCTGCCGGACGCGAAGAAGGAACGCTTCGTGCGCGACTACAAGCTCAGCCCCTACGACGCCGGCGTGCTGGTGGCGGAAAAGGAATCGGCGGCGTTCTTCGAAACCGTCGTCAATGGCCGCAAGGACCCCAAGCTCGCCGCCAACTGGGTGATCGTCGAGCTGTTCGGCGCGCTCAACCGCGAAGGCAAGGACATTGCGCAATCGCCGGTTTCGGCCAAGGCGCTCGCCGGCCTGCTCGACCTGATCGAGAACAACACCGTTTCCGGCCGCATCGCCAAGGACGTGTTCGCATTGATGGTCGAGACCGGCAAGGACGCGGCCGCGATCGTCGAGGAAAAGGGCTTGAAGCAGGTCACCGACACAGGCGCCATCGAGGCGGCGATCGACAAGGTGATCGCCGACAACGCCGCCAAGGTCGCCGAATATCGTTCCGGCAAGCAGGCGCTGTTCGGCTGGTTCGTCGGCCAGGTGATGAAGGCGACGCAGGGCAAGGCGAACCCGGCGATGGCCAACGAGATTCTGAAAAAGAAACTGGCGGGATAGCGCCGCTACCTCTCACACATTTCGCGACGGAGAATGCGTCATGGCAAAAGCAAAAAAAACTAAAGCGAAATCGAAAGCAAAACCCAGATCGAAGGCGCGGCCGAAGAAAGCGAAGAAACTGGCGGCGACGGCCACGATCAAGCGCGCGGCGAAGAAATCCGCGGCGCGAGCGGCCAGGGGCGCGCTGATCGGCAAGGCCGCGCCGGTCCGGAAGGCGAGGCCGGCGAAGGATCGCAAACTGGTCCTCCATGGGCTTTATCTGTCGATGCCGGCGTGCAAGGTCGGGCTGATGCTGTCGATGCTTGGCGCGAAATGGGACTACAAGCATGTCGATCTGCGCGCCGGCGCGCACCGGGCGCCCGAATTCCTGGCGATTAATCGCTTCGCCCAGGTGCCGGTGCTGCGGCATGGCGACGAATGCGTCGTGCAGTCGAACGTGATTCTTGAATACCTCGCCGATGCGTTCGGCAAGTTCGGCGGCCGCACGCCGGCCGAAAAGCGCCGTATCGCCGAATGGCTGGCCTGGGATTTCGACCGCATGGCGACCGGCCTCGGCATGACCCGCGGCTTCACCCAGTTCTTCAAGCAGGAGCCGCCGGTCGTCGCCTTCACCCGCCAGCGCGGCGAGGCGGCGCTCGACATGCTCGACCGCCATCTGGGCGCGAGCAAGTTCGTCGCCGGGACCGAGCCGACCATCGCCGACATCGCCATCTTCCCGTGGGTCGCCACGGCCGAGGAGGGCGGCTTCGATATCGCGCGCTGGCCGAACGTGCGCGCCTGGGCCGAGCGCTTCATGGCCCTGCCGGGGGCGGCGCATCCCTACACCATCATGCCGAAGGAAGACCGCGCTGCGGCCTGACGCTCCGCTTTCGGCGCTCTCGTCCCGGCTCCGGGACGGGCGGGAGCGAGGCAGTCCCCGGCGAATGCGGAGAAACGATGATCGACCTATACACCTGGGGAACGCCCAACGGCCGCAAGGCCTCCATCATGCTCGAAGAACTCGGCCTTCCCTACAAGGTGCATCCTATCGACATCGGCAAGGGCGACCAGTTCACGCCCGAGTTCCTGGCGATCAACCCCAATAACCGCATTCCGGCGATTATCGATCCGCAGGGGCCGGGCGGGCAACCGCTCACCCTGTTCGAATCGGGGGCGATCCTCGCCTATCTCGCCGACAAGACCGGGCGCTTCTATCCCGCCGATCCGCGCAAGCGCTACATCGTGCTGCAATGGCTGATGTTCCAGATGGGCGGTGTCGGCCCGATGTTCGGCCAGGCGCACCATTTCATGCGCAACCCGAAGGAAGAGGTGCCCTACGCCATCGCCCGTTACGGGGCGGAGGCGAAGCGGCTTTACGGCGTGATGAACGTGCGGCTGGGGCAGGCGGAATTTCTCGGCAGCGGCGAGTACACCATCGCCGATATCGCGACCTATCCGTGGGTGGCGCGCCATGACTGGCACCGCGTCGATCTCAACGAGTTTCCCAACGTCAAACGCTGGTACGACGCGATCGGCGCCCGTCCGGCGGTACAGAAGGGGATGAAGGTCCCGGGCTGACCGCTCAGCCGCGCCGGAACTGTTTCGACAGCGCGAGCCCCTGGCGCTGGTAGGACGAGCCGATATCGACGCCGTAAATGCGGTCCGGCGTTTCGGTCAGGCGCTCGTAGATCAGGCGGCCGACGATCTGCCCGTCATCGAGCAGGAATGGCACCTCGTGCGAGCGCACCTCGAGCACCGCGCGGGTGCCCTGGATGTCGTTGGTGCCGTAGCCGAAGCCGGGATCGAAGAACCCGGCGTAATGGATGCGGAACTCGCCGACCGAGGAATCGTAGGCGACCATCTCGGCGGCGTGGGTCGGCGGCACGCGCACCTTTTCCTTCGAGACGAGGATATAGAATTCGTCCGGTTCGAGGATGAGCGAGCGCGATTTGTTGCGCGCGATCGGCTCCCAGAAATCGAGCGGATCGTAATGGTTGATTTTCGTCGCATCGACCAGCGGCGCGTGGCGCTTGGCCCGATAGCCGATCAGGTCGCCGGCGTCGGCGGTGTCGAGATCGATCGACACCCACAGCCCCTTGCGGATCACCGCTTCTTCCTGTTTCTCGTCGGCGGAATAGACGAGGCCTTCGCTGCGGTTGAGGTCGGCCAGCGCCGCGTCCGAGGGCGGCGGGTCGCCGCGGCGCAGGCGCAGCTGGTTGAGCGCCAGGCCCTGCCTGACGAAGACGCTGAAAGTGCGCGGCGATACCTCGAGGTAAAGCGGCCCCTTATAGCCCTTGCGGACGCGCTCGAACTCGCTCGCGTAATCGGGGATCAGGCGGGTGAAGATGTCGAGCCGGCCGGTCGTGCTCTTGGGGTTGGCGGTGCCGCCGATATCGGCCGGCAGGCTCAGCCGTTCGAGCAGCGGAACGATATAGACGCAGCCGCGCTCCAGCACCGCGCCGCCGGTCAGGTCGATCTCGTGCATCTTCAGGGCGTCGATCTTGCGCCGGACTGGCGCCTGCGCGCCGGGCAGGAAGCTCGCCTGCACGCGATAGGCGACCGGGCCGAGGCGCAGATCGATGCTCGCCGGCTGGATCTGGTTGTCGACAAAGGGGACGTCCGAGGCGATGCGCCCGGCGGCGATGAATTCGCGATAGGTCTGGCGGGGCAGGATGCCGGTGGAAAAACGGGCCGGCCGGCCGGCGGCTTCGGTTTCGGGGAACAGGGTATTCGGGGTCTGCGGGGCCAACGTGCCACCTCGCTCGAAGCGGATCGATGCCGCGCGGGTCGGAACAGGGCCGGGCGCGGCGAGGGCGGCAACTTACTTGATGGAATTGCGCCAGTCGAATCCTCCGATCCGGCGCGCAGGGCCGGATCGGGGGATCGGGGTCAGCCGGCCCGCCGGGCGCCATAAAGGCGCGGGCGCGGCTTCAACGATCGGCCGGCAGCCAAGGCGGCCCCGGCTATGTGACCCGGGCGGGCCCGGGTCGGGCAATCAGGCCGTGACCGGGCTGCTCTGCCGGCGCGCGGGCGCGGCGAAGGGCAGGACCTGGGCCTGGCGCTTGCCGCCGGCCGAGCACAACTCGCGGCGGGCGTTTTCAAGAATGGCCAGCTCGCGCGCGTCGTCGCGGTCGATGACCTGCATGGACGTGAGCTTGTTTTCGACGAGGTCGAGGAGGGTTTCAACTGAGCGCCGGGAGAGTGACATGGGTGCTTCTCCGGGAAGGGTTTAGAGGCTTTCTACCAATGCCCGCGAGTATCGGGCGGTCGCGATTAACGACAGGTAAAATTTGACCCATATCGGAGAGAATCTTTACGGCAAAATAGGCATAAGCTAAACGCCTGAAGGGAGGGGTCGATCGGGTGTGGATATTAACCGAATGGTAATCACAACGCGCGAGGATTCCACTATTGCCCCGGCCTGTCGGCCCAGTGGAGCTTGGCAATGAGCGGCACGATCGCACCGTTGACTATCGAAAGCCAACCCGGGATTCCGGAGTCCTATGGAACGCCGGAGTATAACCGGCGGCTTTCGGACAAAATTCTGGCGGCGTTCAACCACGCCTATGCGACCGGCGAGCGCGCGATCGCCGACAAGCTCTGGTCGGTACTGGTCGAGATCGACGGCGCCCTTGCCCCGGAGATCAAGAGCCAGCGCAAGGGGCCCGGCGCGGTGAGCCAGGCCGAATTGTGGGTGGCTTTCGTCGAGGCCCGCAACCGCTACCGGCGAGTGATGGAGCAAACGGGCGGTAGTGGGCGCGATCTCGCCCAGGCGCTCGAGGATATGAAAGAAACCTACCGGCGCTGGAGTGCCGCGTAAGCTTTCGCCGACAAGCCCCTGAACGACAGCGTTTCTCGGCGGCGTCCCACATGGCCCGGCCCGCGCGGCCGGCCGAACGCGACATTGATTGACAGTCTTCCTCCCGGTCTTTAGAACCCGAGGCGCATACGCCGTGTCAAAACACCACTCCCGGCGGAGGGGTGGCCGAGTGGCTGAAGGCGGCGGTTTGCTAAACCGTTATACGGGACTAAAACCCGTATCGTGGGTTCGAATCCCATCCCCTCCGCCAATTCTCGTTCCGCCATTCGTTCACTTAGCGCCGGCAAATCTCTCACCGAGGCAGCCAGCCGCACTCAGTGCGACAGTATTTTCGAAAGGAAGAGTTGCGCCCGCTCGCCACGGCGCGTTCCGAAAAATTCATCCTTGGTCGTGTCCTCGACAATCTGCCCCTCGTCCATGAAGACAATCCGGTTTGCAACCTTCTTGGCGAAGCCCATTTCATGCGTGACTACCATCATGGTCATTCCGTCCTGGGCAAGCCCGACCATGACGTCGAGAACCTCGTTGATCATCTCGGGATCGAGCGCCGATGTCGGCTCGTCGAATAACATCGCAACCGGATCCATGGCCAGGGCCCGGGCGATGGCCACGCGCTGCTGCTGCCCGCCCGATAATTGCGCCGGATACTTGTCCGCCTGCTCGTGAAGGCCGACCCGGCGCAGAAGCGCCAGGGCCCTGTCCGTCGCCTCGTCCTTGCTGCGCCCGAGAACCTTGATCTGACCGAGATTGATGTTCTGAACGACGGTTATATGCGGAAAAAGTTCGAAATTCTGGAACACCATGCCGATGCCGGCGCGCAATTTCGGCAGGTCGGTGTCCGGCGCGCCGACCGAGACGCCATTGACGGTAATGCTCCCCCGCTGGATGCGCTCGAGCCCGTTGACGCATTTGATCAGCGTACTCTTGCCCGATCCTGACGGGCCGCAAATGACAACAACCTCGCCCTTCGCTACCCGGGTCGTGCAGTCATTTAGGACTCGAAAAGCGCTGTACCATTTGCTGGCATTCTGGATTTCAATCATAGCGCATATTTTCTCTGCAATTTCCGGACACCAAGAGACCCCAGCAGGCACAACACGAAGTAAACCGCCGCCACGGTGGCGTACATCTCGATCAGGCGGTTATCGCGATTGGCCACGATATCGGCGCTCACCAGGAAATCGTGCAAGCCAACTACGTAGACCAGGGACGTATCCTGAAACAGGATGATTCCCTGGGTCAGAAGGATCGGCACCATGTTGCGCAGCGCCTGGGGCAGGACGACGTAGAGCATGTTCTGGCGATAGGTCAGCCCGAGCGCCTGACCGGCGTAGATCTGGCCTTTGCGAACGCTCTGGATCCCGGCGCGGACGATCTCGCAATAATAGGCCGCCTCGAACATGGTGAAGGCGATCAGGACCGAATAGAAACCGCCGACCGGACGCCCGACGACGAGCGGAACCAAGAAATAGAACCAGAAGATGACCAGGATCAGCGGCATCGAGCGGAAAAAATTGACGTAGGCGCCGGCCGCGAACGAC
This sequence comes from Rhodospirillales bacterium, assembly GCA_016195145.1. Classification (GTDB taxonomy): domain Bacteria; phylum Pseudomonadota; class Alphaproteobacteria; order CACIAM-22H2; family CACIAM-22H2; genus JACQAF01. The sequence goes on along the minus strand of JACQAF010000018.1, from coordinate 2,926 downwards.
AGGGGCGCGAAGGAGGACAGACGGCACAGGGCGAGCAGCGTCCCGCCGACCAATCCGCCCGCCACGGCGATCGCCGTCAGCAGAAACGTGAGTTGCAAGCCGTCCCACAGGAATGGCACCGATCGAACGATAATTCCGAGGTCAAACCCGTCGGTCATGTCACTTCGCCCCCAGGGAAATCATGCCGGGGATGGCCGTTCGGGTTTCAATTCTGCGCATGAACGCCATGACTGTGAAGGTCACCGCTAGATAAATCAGCGTCGCCGCCGTAAACGACTCGAATCCCTGAAAAGTGTATTCGCCGATCTGCCGCGTTTGCGCCGTCAGTTCCAGAACGCCGATCGTCAGGGCCAGCGACGAATTCTTGAATACGCCGAGGAAATCGCTGGTCAGCGGCGGAACGATAATCCGGTAGCCGATGGGCAGCAGAACGTTGCGATAGGCCTGAATCGGCGTCAGGCCTATTGCAAGGGCGGCAAAGTGTTGTCCCCTGCCGATGGTGTTGATGCCCGCCCGCACTTGCTCGGCGACGCGCGCCGCCGTGTAGGTGCCGAGGCAGACGACTGCCGTCCAGTATTCGGGAAGCGGCATGTCGCGCTTGAGCCAATCGCCGGCGCTTTTCGGCAGTATCTCGGGCAGGACGAAATACCACAGGAACATCTGCACCAGGAGCGGTATGTTGCGAAACGTTTCGACGTAAACGGCCCCGGCGATGCGGAGAGCGCGGATTTCGGTCGTCCGCATCACGCCGATGGCCGACCCGAGGAAAAAAGCGATGATCCACGCCGCGCATGAAACCGCCACGGTCCACCCGAAACCCGATGCGATCCAGCCGAGATAGGGCTCGGTGATCAGGACCGCCCAATTCCAGTTGTATTGCATGGCCGCCGCTGTGCTCCCCGCCCGTGCCGCCGCAACGCGGATGCCGGGAATCCGCGATGGATTCCCGGCATCGACTTCTCAATAGGGCAGGGCCTGGATTTCGAACGCGGTCTTGAGCGTATTCTCCAATGGCATGCGGATATCGGTCAGGCCGGGGTTGAACCACCTGTCGTACAGCGCGTTGATTTCGCCAGATCGCATGAGGTCGGCGAGCACGGTGTTGCCGAGCAGCCGAAACGTGGAATCATGGCGCGGGATCATGATTCCGTAGGGATCATAGCTGAGGAACCGTCCGGTCACTTCGTACTGCTCGGGATTCTTCGCCTTGCTGATCAGGCCGTAGAGCAGCACGTTGTCGGTGGCGAACGCATCGGCGCGGCCCGTTTCCAGCGCCAACCATCCCTGGGGCATATCCTTGACGTTGACGATCTTCACATCGAGTTTCTTCTCCTCGACGATGCTTTTAATCGCCTTTTCGTTGGTCGTGCCCAGCGGAACGGCGATGGTCTTGCCTTTCAAATCCTCGATTTCCTTGATTCCCGAATTCTTCTTCGTCGCCAGCTTCGTGCCGGCGATAAAAGTGATGGCCAGATAATCGACCTGCTTCGAGCGGGTCAGGTTGTTGGTCGTCGACCCGCATTCGAGATCGATCGTACCGTTGGCCATCAGCGGGATCCGCGTCTGCCCGGTGACCGGCACGAATTTCACGGCCAGATTCGGGGTTTCGAGGGTCTCTTTGATGCGATCGACGATCTTCATGCACAGATCGATCGAATAACCGATCGGCTTTCCCTCCGATCCGATATACGAAAACGGAATCGACGCCTCGCGGTGGCCGATATTGATCGCACTGCGTTCCTTAATGCGCTTGAGGACAAAGGAATCCTCCTGCGCGGAGGCGGGGGCGGCGGCGATAGCCGCAGCACCGAAAGTCAGCGCAACGGCAAGACATCTCAAACTGTTCATTTCGTCTCTCCCTGTTCAGGTTGTTGGCTTGGCAATTACGGCTGTTAAGGGCGGGGACTGGACTTCGACCGGGATGACAGGGTCCCGGCGATAACTGCGATTTCGACGAGATAACCGGGATTGGCCAGCTTGGCCTCGACGCAGGCGCGAGCCGGCGCATTGCCGGGATCGATCCATGCCTCCCAGACCTCGTTCATCGCTGCAAACATGGACATGTCGGACAGCCAGACGGTCGCCGAAATCAGGTTCGATTTCCCGCTTCTTGCTGCCGCGAGAAGAAGTTCGATTTTTTCCAGAACCTGGGCCGTCTGTCCCCGGATGTCGGCCGACAGGTCCGTGGGAACCTGGCCGGAGAGATAAACCGTCCCGCCATGGACTGCCGCCTGGCTCATCCGTTTTCCTGCATTGACTCGCGCGATGTTCATATCGTGTTTGCTTCTTGGAATGTGGCGTTATTGCGCCGGCCCCATCAGGTGCCGATTTTCAGATAGCTCGTTAATCCCCGGAGCGTCGCAACGATGCTCAGCGCCGTCAGCCGGCTGGTGCGCGGATTTTCAAGCGTCGGCACGTTCTCGATCGTCATCTCGAAACGCGCAGCGTCGGCTTCGACCGTGATGCGATGCGTGTTTCGCTCGACCCCGGGATCCGCCCAGATTTCCGACATCGTTCGGTCGGGTCCGATTCCGGCCAGGCTCAATGCGGCGCCGACATTGATATTGGCCGGAAAGCCGATGGCCGCCTGCCGAATGCTTCCCTCGAAAATTTTCAGCGGCGCCGTCAGGCTTTTGAGATCGATTCCCTTGTCCCGCACCAGCGGCGCATCGGCGAGCCCAGCCGGCGGCTTCCGGGTGACGATCTTGACCGACTGTATGGAGCTTTCGGCGCAGGCGCGCACGGCATCGAGCCCCATCAGGCCGCCGGAAGGAACGACGATCCGCGCGCCGCTCAGGCGCGCCGCCTCGATCAGATCGGCGCGGCCGAGAAGCGCGCCAACGCTCAAGGGTATGAAAATCCGCCCTGCCCGGATCGCCGGTTCGGCCACCTCGGCAAAAACCGCCGATGGTGCGCATTCGATCAC
>JACQAF010000120.1 GCA_016195145.1 Rhodospirillales bacterium | reverse complement strand
GGCGCGATGGGCTATGAAAAGCCAGCCGCTCTCGCCCGCTACACCGGCGGGCTCATCGTCGTCGATAGCGACGGCGACGGCGTTCTCGATCCGCGCAAGGACCGGATCATCGGCGGGGTGTTCGGCAGCGCGCCGGCCGGCGCCAAGGGCCAGGAGATCCGTAGCCTCGAGCGCGACGGCAAACCGATGCTCGCGCGCGCGGCCGAAGAATACAATCCCCAGGTCGGCAAGCGTTTCGGCGGCTCGGTGATGGAGCTGCAATTCGCCGCCGGCGACAAACCGGGCATGTATCGCCCGACGCTCGCGCTGTTGCGCGACCCGGCTAATCCGGCGCTCGGCGACGGATCGCAATTCACCTATACGATCGTCGTCGAGTAGCATTTACCCACAGTACGGACGGCCCGCGAGAACGTCTCGCGGGCCGTCTGCGTTTCGCCGGCCCGGCTCGGCTTATCCGATACAGCTACGCACATTTTTTGTGGACGGCGATGGGCAAGGGCTGCCAGACTGCTGTCCATTGTCCGACTTCGTTCAGCCACTGCCGAACGGGCCATTGTTCAGACCTGGCCTAGGCGGGCGATAATGCCGTTAACCAAATCACCAGTTAGAACAAGGGGGTATCGTCTTATGGCTAAATCGAGATTGATTGCCGTTGCGGCCGGTACGCTGCTCGGCGTTGCGCTGGCCGCCGGCTCCGGCGCCGCGCAGGCTCAGACGCTCAGGCTCCTCACCTGGGACGGCTATGCGCCGAAGGCACCGGCGCCCAGGCGAATTTCGGCATCTACAAGGCGATGGATCTCAGCAAGGTCAAGAGCGAGTTGTTCATCGCCTCGATGCTCGAAGCGACCAAGAAGAACACCGGCATCGACGGCAAGGCCTATGGTCTGCCGCATGTCTGGGGGACCGACGGTCTGGTGGTCAACAGCAAGCTGGCCAAGAACGTTAACGACTATTCCGACCTTTGCGGCGCCGCCCTGGCCGGCAAGGTCAGCTATCGTCTGAAGCGGCCGGTTCTGATCGCGTTCGCCTTCTCGATGGGCGCCGATCCGTTCGCCGCCTATGGCGACAAGGCGAAATATGCGGCGTTGATGGAAGACGTCGGCGCCAAGCTGACCGAGTGCAAGAAGAACGTGAAGACGTACTGGGAAGGCAGCGATGCACTGCTCAACCTCGTGCGTTCGGGCGAAGTCGCGGCCGCCATGGCGTGGGATTTCGGCGGCTGGAAGCTCAACAACGACATGCCGGAAGTCAATTTCGTCGCGCCGAAATCCGGGGCGCTGGGCTGGATCGACACCTTCGCCCTGCCGGCCAAGGGCCGCAATGACGAAGCTGCGTATAAGTGGGTCAACTTCGTCATGCAGCCCCAGATCGCGGCCAAGATTACGGCCGCGGCGGGCAACTTTACCGCCTCGAAGGGCTCCGACCAGTTTGTCTCGGCAAAGCTGAAGCAACAGTTCAGCGCCAGCTTCCCGCAGTCGGCGCTCGACAACATCAAGTGGTACCCGCCGGTTCCCGCCGGCCTGGAGGACATCGAGGGCAAAATCCTCGAGCGCATTAAGGCTGCAAAGTCCGGCTAAGAACGGCCCGGCAGACCCGCCTTCCCGCCCCGGTCGACGCCTGTCGGCCGGGGCGGCAGCGCGAGCGTCCGCCGCCGGTTTTGTCCTATGGCAGAGATTCTCGATCTAGACGTCCGCAATCTCGTCAAACGGTATGGCAGTTTTGCCGCCACCGACGAGGTTTCGTTCACCATTCCGAAGGGCGCGTTTTTTTCCATTCTCGGCCCCTCGGGTTGCGGCAAGACGACCTTGCTGCGCATGATCGCCGGCTTCATCGAGCCGACATCGGGCGACATCCTGATCACCGGCCGATCGGTCATCGGCGTGCCGCCGCACCGCCGCCCGGTCAATATCGTGTTCCAGAATCTGGCCCTGTTCCCGATGATGAGCGTCGGCCAGAACGTTGGCTACGGCCTACGCCGGCGCGGGGTCGCACGCGCCGAAATCGACAAACGGACTTTCGGGCGGCCAGCAGCAGCGCGTCGCCATCGCCCGCTGCCTCGTCCTCGACCCGGCCGTGCTGCTGCTTGATGAGCCGCTTGGTGCGCTCGATCTCAAACTGCGCGAGCAGATGAAGGTCGAGCTCAAGCAGCTTCAGGCCGAGGTTGGCACCACCTTCGTCTATATCACCCACGATCAGTCGGAAGCCCTTGTCATGTCCGACCAGGTCGCGGTGATGAATCATGGCCGGTTCGAGCAGGTAGCGAGCCCGGCTGAACTGTATCACCGGCCGCAGACCGCCTTCGTCGCCGGCTTCGTCGGCGATTCCAACCGCTGGCGCGGTCGGGTTGAACGCGCCGACGGCAACGCCCTGCAAACCGCGACGGATCAGGGGCTGTCCATGGCCGGCGTCGCCAGCGTCAGCCGGCTCAACAACGGCGAGGCGGTCGACATCTTCGTCCGGCCGGAAGCTATCGCCGTGGCGCGCAAGGCCGCCGACCTGGGCGAAGTCGCCAACCGCCTTAGCGGGCGCATCGACGGCGTACTGTTCAACGGCGCCAACAGCCGGCTGCTGGTCAAGGACGCCACTTCGGGCGGCGAGATCGTCGTCG
>JACQAF010000119.1 GCA_016195145.1 Rhodospirillales bacterium | reverse complement strand
TCGCCGCGCAGCGCCAGCAGGCCGTCGACCTCTACCCGGTGCTTGCGGGCGAGCGCGCGCAAGGCGAACAGCCGTTCCTCGGCCGCTTCCAGCCCCGAGGCGTCGAGGTCGAGGGTGTGGCCGAGCGCCTCGACCTCGGCGACGGCGTCGGCGACGGCGCTTGCCGCGCGGTCGAGGGCGGCGATGGCCGGATCGAGCTTGCCGAGCGCCTGCGGCGCCATGCGGGCGAGCAATCGCTCGGCGGCGCGCAAGGCGCCCGCCGGCCCCTTGCCGTGACCGAGTTCGCCAAGGGCGGCGTTCAGCGCCTCGACCAGTTTCTCGCGCGCGCCCAGCATGGCCCGGCGTTGGGCCAGTTCCGTCTCCTCGCCCGGTTTGGGGGCAAGACCGTCGAGTTCGGCCAGCGCATGGCGCAGGAAATCCTCATCGTTCCGGGCGGCGCGCGCCTCGTCCTCGGCCCGTTCCTCGGCCGTCCGGCAGTCGCGCCACGCCGCGTGCCGGGCGGCGACCTCAGCGGCCGTATCGGCGAGCCCGGCATATTCGTCGAGCGCGGCGCGGTGGGTTGCGGGATCGAGCAGGCCCTGGTTTTCGAACTGGCCGTGGATCTCGACCAGCGTTTCGCCGAGCCGGCGCAAGAGGCCGACCGAAACCGGCTGGTCGTTGACGAAGGCGCGGCTGCGCCCGTCGGCGCCGAGGACGCGGCGCAGGACCAGCGGGTTTTCGGCGGCGAGGCCCTGTTCGTCGAGTAAGGCGCGCGCCGGGTGGCGGGCGGCGATCTCGAAGCCGGCGCTGACGCTCGCCTGCGCCGCCCCGGCGCGCACCAGCCCCGAATCGCCGCGCGAGCCGAGCGCGAGGCCGAGCGCATCGAGCAGAATCGACTTGCCCGCCCCCGTCTCGCCGGTCAGCGCCGACAGGCTGGCGGAAAACTCGAGATCGAGACGGTCGACAAGAACGACGTCGCGGATCGACAGGCTGTGCAGCATCGGCGAATCGGCCCGGAATGAATTCGACGCCAATGTAGTATCACAGACGCGGCCTGTCTTGGGTCTGGGCCTTGGGGTAGGGGCCCGGCTGTCGCCCCGACGGGCTCAGGCGTAGTAGCGGCCGAAGCGGTTGGCAAGGAAGGCGTCGAGCGCGGTTTCTTCCTGGCGGACAAAACCGTGCGCGCGCAGCCGGCCCTCGCGCCCAAGGTCGACCATGGCGCAGAGCGCGGCGGCGGTGGTGGTCTGGATGGCGCTCCATTTGCGGCCGCCGATCTCGCGGCCGTAGATTTTCTTGGCGTAGGTTTCCTGGGTCAGGCGGCCGGCCTGGGTCCCGGTGACGGTGACGAAGACCAGCACCACGTCCTGGAGGGTGATCGGGATCGCCGTTTCCAACACGTCTTTCAAAAGCTCGCGCCTTGTGCCGAGGCGAAGATCGCGGATCAGCATGCGCACGATCTCGCAATGGCCGGGATAGCGGACGGTCTTATAGTTGAGGATGTCGACCTTGCCGGCCAGTGTCTCGCACAGCGTGCCGAGGCCGCCCGAGGTGTTGAACGCCTCGTAATCCATGCCGTCGAGGGAAAAACTCTCCAGTTCTTCGAGCGGCGAGACCTCGCGCAGCCGACCGCCGCCGATCGCCTCGCACGGGTTGCAGTACTCGTTGATCAGCCCGTCGGTGCTCCAGGTAAGATTGTATTTAAGGGCGTTGGTCGGAAACTGCGGCAGCGCGCCGACGCGCATCTGGACGCTGTGCAGCGCATCGAAGCGCCGGGCGACATCGTAGGCGACGATCGACACGAAGCCGGGGGCGAGACCGCACTGGGGGACGAAAGCGGTCGCGGCGCCGTCGGCCAGCGCTTTGACCGCGCGCGTGCTCTCGACGTCTTCGGTCAGGTCGAAATAATCCGCGCCCGCGCCGCGCGCCGCTTCGGCGATGGCGGCGGTCAGGGTGAACGGGCAGGCGTTGAGGACCATCTTGTGCCCGGCGATAGCCTGGCGCAGGGCAGCCGGGTCGGCGAAGTCGAGATGCCGGCGACCGGCGACCGGGCCGGTCAGGCGGCCAAGCGTCGCCGCGTCGCGGTCGGCGACGGTGACTGCGTAATCGCCGCTATCGCCGAGCAGGGCGGCGACCGCCATGCCGATCTTGCCGGTGCCGAGCACAATGACCGGAGTCATCATGGCGTTGCCTTTCCTGGCTACAGGATGAACCGAATCTTGAGACTAGCCACGGACGCCGCCGGATCGTAGTAGGCAAAACGCCGGATTTGCGGTATATTTCGATCATATCGCCGGATTAATCCGGCGATTCGATGGATTTTGCATGGACGCGACCGACCGCCGCCTGATCCAGCTTCTGGAGGCCGATGCCCGGTTGCCGACTGCGGCGCTGGCCCGGCAGCTCGGCCTCGCCCGCAGCACGGTGCAGGAGCGCCTGTCCCGCCTCGAACGTTCGGGCGCGATCGCCGGTTATACGGTGAAGCTCGGCGACGACATCCAGCGCCGGCAGATCGTCGCCCATGTGATGATCGACGCCAACCCGAAGCTCGGCGAACGCATCGTCGGCGAGCTGCGGAAATTGCCGGAGGTGAAGCGGCTATATGCGGTCAGCGGCATTCACGACCTGATCGCGGTCGCGGTCGCCGAAACGACGCAGGATATGGACGCGCTTCTCGACCGAATCGGGCGCATCCCGGGCATCGAGAAAACCGTATCGTCAATCGTGCTATCGGCGAAGTTCGACCGTTAGCGGTCGGTGCGCGCGGGGCGTCAGAAAATTCTGTTCCATGTCCGGCGGATGAAGCCCGGGCGGTCTTCCAGCGGCAGCTTGCCGGTTTCGACGAGGGTATAGGAATCGACGTACCATTCGTTGCCCGGGTAATTATAGCCCAGAACGGCGGCGGTTTTCGTCGCCTCTTCGACCAGGCCAAGCGACATATAGGCCTCGATCAGCCGGTGCAGGGCTTCGGGCACGTGGCTGGTCGTCTGGTATTTGTCGACCACAAACTTGAAACGGTTGATCGCCGCGACATACTGGCCGCGCACGAGGTAGAAGCGCCCAACCTCCATCTCCTTGCCGGCGAGATGGTCGTAAGTCAGGTCGATCTTGATCCGCGCGTCGCGGGCATAGGTGGTTTCGGGGAAGCGGCGGATGACCTCGTCGAGCGATTTCAGCGCCAGCTCGGTCATCTTGGCGTCGCGCTGGACGTCGGAAATCTGTTCCCAGTAGCACAGCGCCTTGAGGTAATAGGCGTAGGGTGCGTCGCGGTTCGAGGGGTTGAGCTGGATGAAGCGGTCGAGCGAGGCGATCGCGTCGTCGTAGCGGTCGTCGCGATAGGCGGCGTAGGCGCCCATCATCTGCGCCTTGGTCGCCCACACCGAATAGGGGTGCTGGCGCTCGACCTCGTCGAAGGCCTTGGTCGCGGCCTTGTACTTTTCCTCGAACAGGGCGTCGACGCCGGAGTTGTAGAGCTCCTGGATCGGGCGCTCGATGTATTCGTCCTTGTTGCCGCTCGAACAGGCGGCGAGCGCGAGGACCAACCCCGACAATAGGACAAGCGAGCGCAGGCGAATCATGGCCCGAATATAGCAGAAACCGGCCGGTTAGCTACAGGCTGTGCGGGGGCGGAAAATCAGTCGCCGGCGGCGAGACGGGGGCCGCGCAACCGGTTGGCGGCGGGCGGCGAAATCAGCCGGTCCTCGGTCAGATCGACGTGCCGCCAGGCGTCCTGGCGGGCGAACAGGGCGCGCAGCAGGGCGTTGTTGTGGCGATGGCCGGAACGTACCCCGCGCACATGGCCGAGGATCGGCCCACCGGCGAGGTACAGGTCGCCGACGCAGTCGAGAATCTTGTGGCGCACGAATTCGTCGTCGTAGCGCAAGCCGTCATGGTTGAGGATACGGTCGCCGCTGATCACCACGGCGTTGTCGAGCGAGCCGCCGCGGGCCAGCCCGGCGGCGCGCAGATGGGCGACCTCGTGCTCGAAGCCGAAGGTCCGCGCCCGCGCGATGTCGACCTTGAAGGCGCCGGGGGCGAGGGCGGCGAAATAATCCTGCTGCGCCACGGCGGCATTGTCGAAATCGATCTGGAAATCGACCGAGAACCCGGCCCCGGGGGTAAGGGAGACGCTGCGCTCCTCGTCCTCGACGACGATGCGGCGCAGGATTTCGATCGCCCGGCGCGGCGCGGCCTGTTCGACGACGCCAGCGCACTCGATAAGGAAAACGAACGGCGCGGCGCTGCCGTCCATCACCGGCACTTCCGCGCCGCTGATGTCGATCAACGCGTTGTCGATCTCGGCGCCCCACAGGGCGGCCATCAGATGCTCGACCGTCGAGACCCGCACGCCCGCCTCGGTGCCGAGCGTGGTGCACATGCGCGTATCGACGACATGCCGCCAGTCGGCCGCAATCAGCGAGCCGCCGCCGGCGATGTCGGTGCGGCGAAAGACAATGCCGTGCCCCGGCTCGGCGGGATGCAGCGTCATGTCAACGCGCGCGCCGCTGTGCAAACCGGTGCCGGTGCAGCCGATCGATGTTTTGAGGGTTTTTTGCCGGACGATACGCGGGACGATCAACACGGGCTCCACGGCCACGATTCTTGTTTTGTGGCCAGAAAAGTAATGTGCTTCAGAGGGGTAGTAGCAACCGCCTCTGAAGCACACAAGTCACTTGTTGTTACAGATTGTTACGATTCGATTCACCAACCAAGCCATTGATTTAATTAGCTTGTCTGCGAAGGAACGCCGGGATGTCGAGGAGATCGTCCTCAACCTTCGTCGGTGCGATCCGGTCGGTTGGGTCGAGCCCGCCGAGCCGCGGCTGAGCCGGCGCGGCCACCGGCGCTACCGGGGCCGGTGCGGCGGCTGCAGCCGCGACGGGCGCCGCCGAGGCCGTAGCCGCCGGACGGGCCGGCATCGGGGCCGGCGGTGCGACCGGGGTTGCGGGCGCCGCCGCGCGCGCGCGGCCGGTACCGGTGACGCGTTCGAACAGCGTCGGCCCGCGCCGCTTTTCGCGCGTCATGTCGCGCCCGCCATTGGCCATGGCCGCTGCGGCGAACGGATCGGCCGCCGCCGGTTGCGCCGAACGCGCCGCCGGCGCGGTCGGCTCGACCGGGCGCGGGGCGATGAACGGCTGCTCGGCCCGGACCGGCGCGGCCGGCGCTTCGGCAGTGATCGGTGCGGGGGCCGCTTCGGCGACGACCGGCTGAACCGCGTAGGCCTGAACGGCCTGGGTCCGAACCGCGTGGGCCGGCGCGGCCATGGCGGCGTGGGTGACGGTGTCCATCCGCACGGCTGCCGCCCCTTCGGTCGGGGCCGACGGCTGGACTGCCGGCCGGCCGGCCGGCCGGTTGGCGACCAGGCTGATCACCATCGGGCGCGGCTGGACCTGGGCGGCGGCTTCAATGCCGGTCGCCACCACCGATACGCGCATCTTGCCGTCGAGGCTGGCGTCGAAGGTCGAGCCGAAGATGATATTCGCCTCGGGGTCGACCTCGTCGCGGATGCGGTT
>JACQAF010000017.1 GCA_016195145.1 Rhodospirillales bacterium | reverse complement strand
GATGGCTTCGGCCGGGCATTCAGGCTCGCAGACGCCGCAATCGATGCACTCGTCAGGCTTGATGACGAGCATGTTCTCGCCCTCGTAGAAGCAATCGACGGGGCACACCTCGACGCAATCCATGTACTTGCACTTGATGCAAGCTTCGGTGACGACATAAGTCATCCGCAAGTCTCCGCACGCATAGGCTAACGACATCGGCTAACGACATCGAGCGGCGTGGGGTAACACGTGCCGGCCGACCGCGCAACCCCAAGGAACGTAGGGATTTTCCCCTTCCTACGGCCCTGTCATTTCACCAGCGTTACTGGGATATCGGTCTGGCGCAGCACCTCGGTCGTCACCGATCCGAGCAACAGGCCGGCCGCCGCGCCGAGCCCACGCGTGCCCATGACGATCTGGTCGCAGCCAAGCTCGCGCGCGAAGGCGGCAATGGTCGGGCCCGGTGTGCCGACGCCGATATGCGGCTTCGCCGCGATGCCGGCCTGTTCCGCCCGCGCCTTTGGCGCGGCGAGCGCTTTCATGCCCTCGTCGTGATGAAAGCTCCTGATCTCCGCCCGGCCGACGAAGGTCGCCACTGCGCCGCCGACCGATGGCTGAACGTTCAGAAGATGAAGTTCGTCGGCGAAGCCGGCGCGGACCAGCCCGATGGCATGATCGAGCGCCCGGCCGGCATTGGGCGAGCCGTCCGAAGGGACGAGCAGCTTGTGCTTGGCAGACGTCATCGACGGTCCTCCGCGGCGAGATCGACCACCGGTTTGGCGCGGCGCGCGGCGCGGCTGGCTAGATACTTACCGACCACGATGACGCCGAATGCGCCGGCCGCGGCGGCGGCGTATTCGAGCCATTTGCCCTGAGCAATGATCCAGTCGTGGATGACCGGATCGGTGACAATCGTCTCGCCGCCGATCCAGCCGATCAGCGCCGCGCCTAGCGGCACGATGATCGGGAACCGGGCGATCAGGTGAATCATCAGTGTCGCGCCGAAGATCACCAGCGGCATGCTGATCAGCAGACCGATGACCAGCAGGGTCACGCTGCCCTTGGCGGCGGCGGCGATGGCAATGACGTTATCGAGGCTCATCACCGCATCGGCAATCACGATAATGCGTATAGCGGCCCACAGCGTGCCGCCGCTAGCAACGCCATCGCCTTTGTTCTCATCCTCGGGGATCATCAACTTGTAGCCGATCCACAGCAACAGCACGCCGCCGACGATCTTGAGATAGGGCACGCCCATCAGGAAGGTGATGAACACGGCGAAGACGATTCGCAGCCCGACCGCCGCACCAGCGCCGAAAAGGATTCCCATGCGCCGCTGCCGCTCGGGCAGCGACCGGCAGGCCAGCGCGATAATCACCGCATTGTCGCCCGACAGGATGATGTCGATGCCGATGATCTGAAGCAGGCCCAGCAAGAATGTCGCGTCCAGACTCATATCCCCCACCGCTCTCGCCTATCTCTCGCCGCGCAACCGTTCGAGGGCGCGGCGCTCGGCCTTGGTCGGCCGCCCCGCCCCCGACTCGCGCACAGCGATCGCCGGATCGGCCGCCGGATCGGCGGCTTTCTCCATCGCCAGCGCGAGATCCTCGTAAAGGCCTCGCGCTTCGGCGGCTGGGCCTCGACGCTTGGCCAGCGTCGCCACCCGCACCACCCGAATATCCGTCCCGTACGGAAAGGTCAACACATCCCCGGGTTTCAGGGCGTAATGGGCCTTGGCCACTACTCGCCCAGCGATGCGCAGCCGCCCTTCGTTGCACAACCGGGCCGCGAGACTGCGCGAGCGGAAAAATCGCGCGCACCATAGCCATTTATCGAGGCGCTGGGTCGGCGGGGAATCGGCGTTCACGGGCGGACCAGCCGCGCCAGCTCGGCGAACGGCGAATGGGATGGGGCGGCCGGCTGCTTGCGGCGCCGCGGCGCATTCGTGCGGCGGACAAAGGCGACGCCGGCCGTCTCGCGCACGGCGCGATAGCCGAGCGCCGCCAGCACCCCGGCGAGATCGGCCGGCTTCGCCCCGATCGTCGCCGCGAGCGCCGGTGTCGGCGCAAAGGGCCCGCGCTGCGCCAGCATGCGCACCGTGCGCGCGAATTTCTCCAGCCGGTCGGCGCGCACATAAAGCGGCCCGGCCGGCAGAAAGAAGCATGCCGCCAGCAATGCCGGCGGCAATGCCGGGTCGCGAGCGAGCGACAGCCGCGGCCCCGACGCGAAGACCTCGCGCCGGCCGTGAAACACCGACCACAGCAACGCCCGCAACGCGACCGAGGCATGGTTCTTGAGCGCCGGCAGGAAGGCTGCGGTCTCGCCGATCACGACGCCGAGCCCGGCGAGCGCCCGGCGATCCAGACGCGACAGCGCCGCGACTTGCGATGCAATCCGGCCGCGCGGCAATACGCCCAATGCCGCCGACAGCTCGAAAGCGAGGCCGCGCGCGGCGCCGGTCAGCGGCGCGGCCTGCAAGGCCCGCAACGGAGCGACCATGCGCGCAAAATGTCCGTCGAGCCACGCGACCAGCCGCCGGCGCACCGCATCCCGGTGCTGCGCTTCGAGCAGATCGGCCGGCAGCGGCTCGACGCGCGGCGACAACATATCCTCGCCGGCCGTCAGTCGCGCAATCGCCCGATCGCGCCAGCGCAACATGCCGTCGGGATCGAGCGCGAACTCCGCGTCCTCGGCGGCGGAGAATTTTCGCACCCGCTCGCCGAGATCGCGGCGCAGCGCCTTGTTGGCAGCGGCAAGAAGCGCCCGCCCGCCGTCGCGCGCCGCCCGGTCGGGGACGAAGTTGAAGCCTTCGAGCCGGCCGGCGAACTGCCCTTCGACCAGCACTTCGCCCGCTTCGGTCACGGCGGCGACCAGCGCGTCGCCGTCGTTGAGCCGGCGGGTGAGCGCCGCCGCGCGGCGATCGACGAAACGCTGGGTCAGCCGGTCGTGCAACGCATCCGACAGCCGGTCGTCAACCGCCCGCGCCCGTTCCTGCCAGTGTACCGCGTCGGCAAGCCAGGCCGGGCGATGCGACACATAGGTCCAGGTACGGATATGGGCGATGCGGGCGAGCAGCGCGTCGATGTCGCCGTCGACGCGGTCGAGGCGGGCGACCTGCGCCGCTACCCAATCCTCGGGCAGCTTGCCCGCCGGCCCGCGCAAATGGCGAAAAATCTGGCCGACGAGGCGGACATGCGATTCGCTCATCGTCTTGCGGAAATCCGGGATCTGGCACACCTCCCACAACAGCCGTACCGCGTCGCGGCCGCGGGCAAGGTCGGCGATCCCGGCGTCGCCGGCGAGGGCGGCGAGCGTCAGGTGGTCATCGGCCTCGCGCTTGCGGACGAGCTCGGGCAGCGGCGGGCGCGCGTCGAGGCTGGCGAGCAGCGCCGCCAATGAAGCGAAGTCGAGATCGGTGTTGCGCCAATAAACCGCCTTGAGCGCGGGGAAACGGTGTTCCTCGATCGCCGACACGGTCTCGGATTCGAGCGCGCCGATTTCGGCCGTCGTACCGAAGCTGCCGTCGGTCATGTGCCGGCCGGCCCGCCCGGCGATCTGGCCGAGTTCCGCGTCGGTGAGGCGGCGCGGCGAGAATCCGTCGAATTTCCTTAGCTGGGCGAAGGCGACATGGTCGATGTCCATGTTGAGGCCCATGCCGATGGCGTCGGTCGCCACCAGGTAATCGACCTCGCCCGCCTGGTACATCGCCACCTGGGCGTTGCGGGTGCGCGGGCTGAGCGCGCCGAACACCACCGCCGCCCCGCCGCGCTGGCGGCGTACCAGATCGGCGATGCCGTAGACCTCGGCCGCCGAGAAGGCGACCATCGCCGAGCGGCGCGGCAGGCGCGTGATCTTGCGCGGGCCGAGATAGCTGAGGGTCGAAAAACGCGGCCGGGCGACGAATTCGACCCCCGGCGCCAGCTTGCGGATGATCGGCTTCGCCGTCTCGGCGCCGAGGAACATCGTCTCGTTGCGGCCGCGCGCGTGCAGCAGCCGGTCGGTGAACACGTGGCCGCGGTCGCGGTCGGCCATCATCTGGATTTCGTCGACGGCGAGAAAGCCGACCTCGCGGTCGAGCGGCATCGCCTCGACCGTGCACACGAACCAGCGCGGCGCCGGCGGCAGGATGCGCTCCTCGCCGGTGATCAGCGCCACCGCTCCGGGGCCCTTGAGACGGGCGATCTTGTCGTAATTCTCGCGCGCCAGCAGGCGCAGCGGGAAGCCGATCATGCCCGTGCGGTAGCCCAGCATCCGCTCGATGGCGAGATGGGTTTTGCCGGTATTGGTGGGACCCAGCACCGCGACAACCTGCGGCCGGTCTCCCGGCGGACGGTCGATAGCCGTCGACATCGTCTTTAAAGATCGGGGTTTTCGGGCGTCAATGCAAGGCCGCCAATCCCCCTGCCCGCCTTATTCCTGCCCCGTCGGGGGGCTTGCCGGATGGACCGGCCTTGCCCATATTGCGCCTGCCTGCCCAACGAACCGGGAGCCATCACGATGAGCGCGCAGTCCGCCGGCGTCGCCACCGAGGAAAAGCACGAATTCCAGGCCGAGGTCAGCCGGCTTCTCGATATTGTCGCCCACTCGCTCTACAGCGACCGGCGCGTCTTCCTGCGCGAGCTGATCTCCAACGCCTCCGACGCCTGCGACCGCCTGCGCTACGAGGCGATCACCCGGCCCGAACTGACCGTCGATGACGGCGAGTTCCGCGTCACCCTCGCCGTCGACAAGGCCGCCCGCCTGCTCGCCATCGTCGATAACGGCATGGGCATGAATCACGACGATCTGGTCGAAAACTTCTATTCGGCGTTCATGGTCGCCGACCGGGTCGATGTCCTCACCCGCAAGGCGGGCGATGACAAGGCCTGGCGCTGGACCTCCGGCGGCCTCGGCGCCTATTCGATCGCCCCGGCCGAGCGCGCCAAGCGCGGGACGACCGTCACCCTCCATCTGCGCGAGGACGCGGCCGAGTTTCTCGAACCCGACCGGCTGCGCGCCATCGTCCGGCAGTATTCCGACCATATCGCGCTGCCGATCGTCCTGCTTGGCGAGAAAGAGGGCGACCAGGACGAGACGATCAACCGCGCCTCGGCCCTGTGGATGCGTTCGCGCAACGACATCGCGCCCGAGCAGTACCGCGAATTCTACGCCCATGTCGCCCATGCGCCGATGCTCAAGGACGCGGCCGATCCGTGGCTTACCCTGCACTGGCGGGCCGAAGGCAAGATCGAGTACGCGAGCCTCTTGTTCATCCCCAGCTCGCGGCCCTACGACCTCTACCTGCCCGAGCGTCGCCACGGCGTGAAGCTATACGTCAAGCGCGTCTACATCACCGACAAGGCCGAGGGGCTGCTGCCCGGCTATCTGCGTTTCCTGCGCGGCGTCGTCGATTCGGAAGACCTGCCGCTCAACATCAGCCGCGAGATGCTGCAGCACAACCCGATCCTCGTCCGCATCCGGGCGGGGCTGGTCGCGCGCGTTCTCGGCGAGCTGGAGAAAAAGGCCAAGGACGCGCCCGACGACTACGCCCGGTTCTGGGAGAATTTCGGCCCCGTCCTCAAGGAAGGTCTCTACGAGGACCCCGACCACCGCGAGGCGCTGCTCGGCCTTGCCCGCTTCGGCTCCACCGCCGGGCCAGGGATCGCCAGCCTCGCCGACTATGTCGGCCGCCTGAAGCCGGGGCAGGAGGCGATTTATTACGTCGCCGGCGACGACCCCAAGGCGCTCGCCGCCAGCCCGCAGATCGAGGGCTACGCCAAGCGCGGCATCGAGGTGCTGCTATTCGCCGATCCGGTCGACGAATTCTGGGTCGCCTCGGTCGGCGCCTACCAGGGCAAGAAATTCAAGTCGGTGACGCGCGGCGCCGCCGACCTGTCGAAAATCCCGCTGCCCGAGGGGACGAAGGAAAAGGAAAAGCCCGCCGCCGACGGCGCCGATATCGGCGCGCTCGTCGCCCTGTTCCGCCTCGCCCTCCAGGACCGGGTGAAGGACGTGCGCGCCTCCGAGCGCCTGACCGACAGCGCGGTGTGCCTGGTCGCCGACGAAAGCGACATCGACATCCATATGGAGCGCCTGTTGCGCCAGCACCACCAGCTCGACGCGAGCGCGAAACGCATCCTCGAGGTCAACCCCGACCACCCCCTGATCGGCAAGCTCAATGCCGAGCTCGCCAGGCCCGACGCCCTTAACGCCGAGCGGCGCGAGCGGATCGAGGAAGCGGCGCATCTGCTGCTCGATCAGGCGCTGATCGTCGAGGGCGAACCGCTCGCCGACCCGGTCGCCTTCGCCCGGCGCATGGCGAGCGCCCTCGCCCGCGGGTTTATTTAGACCATCGCCCGGCTTGCGCCGGCGGCGCGGGCCGGCGTAGCCTCGCTCCCATGCCGCCGGCCGCCAGATTGTGGGACATCAGCCCGCCGATTCGCCCCGGGATTCCGGTCTGGCCGGGCGACACCGCGTATGCCGAGGCGCGCACCTGGGCGCTGGCGCCGGGCTGTCCGGTCAACGTGTCCAAATTCACCATGTCGACCCATACCGGCGCGCATGCCGATGCGCCGCTGCATTACGACGCGGCCGGCCGGTGGGCGGGCTCGATCTCGCGCGCTATCTCGGCCCGTGCCGGCTGGTCGACGCGGCCGGGGCGAAACCGCTCGTCCTGCCCGAACATGTCGCGCGCCATCTCGACCCGCCGGTCGAGCGGCTGATCGTCCGCACCTATGCGAAAAACCCGGTCGAGCGCTGGGATCGCGACTTCACCGCTGTCGCGGCCGATACGATCGAGCTGCTTGCCGCGCGCGGGGTGAAGCTGATCGGCATCGACACGCCGTCGCTCGACCCGCAGGACTCGAAGACCATGGACGCCCATCACGCCGTGCGCCGGCACGGGCTGTCGATCCTCGAAGGGCTGGTGCTCGACGGCGTGCCGGCAGGCGATTACGAGCTAATCGCGCTGCCGCTGAAGCTCGCCGGGCTCGACGCCGCCCCGGTGCGCGCCGTGCTGCGGGAGCTTGCGTGAGCGCGCGCGGCGAGACGGCGCCGACCCGCGCGGCGCTGGCGGCGCGCGACGCGGCCGATCCGCTCGCCCGTTTCCGCGCCGAATTCGCGCTGCCGCCCGACGTGATCTATCTCGACGGCAATTCGCTGGGCGCCCTGCCCCGGGCGACGCCGGCGCGCCTCGCCGAGGTGGCGGACGCCGAATGGGGCGGCGACCTGATCAAGAGCTGGAACGTTCATGGCTGGATCGACCTGCCGGCCCGCGTCGGCGCCAAGATCGCGCGCCTGATCGTTCAAGAATCACAAGAGGCGTGGCGTGTCGTCATGAAGGCCGGCGAGGCGGTTGAAGATTCGCCGCTGACCGAGCTCGTCTCGCTGCTCGATCGAATTGACGCAGGCCTG
>JACQAF010000143.1 GCA_016195145.1 Rhodospirillales bacterium | reverse complement strand
GCGGCGCTGGCGGCCGGCGCGACAATGGGGCCGGGCCGGTCGGCGGCCGATTTCCGTACGGTCGTGCAGATTTGGCAGGGCCAGATACCGGCGGCGGAAGCAGCGATCGTGCCGGCCAGCCTTGCGGTTCCGGCCAGTCTCGCGCGCTCCGAACCGGCGGCCGCGGCGGCGAGCGCGTTCTCGCTCTATCAGTATTTCGCCGCGCGCGGCTATACCCTCGAAAGCGTTCGCTTCGAAGGCGGCGCGGTGCCGCGGGTCCTGCTGTCGCGCTTGCCCACCGACATGGAAAAGATCGAATCGCCGGAATTCCGCAAGCTGGTCTTCCTCAAGACCCTGCTGCCGCTGGTGCTGGCCGAGAACGAACGCATCCTCGCCGACCGGATGCGGCTGACGGCCCTGATCGAACGGCTCGACAACGGCTCCTGGCTGTCGATGCGCGAACGCGACTGGCTGAGCGCCCTGGCGCTGCGTTACGAGGCGGATAGCGACAATCTGGACGAGCTTCTCCGCCGGGTCGACGCCATCCCGCCGTCGCTGGCGCTGGCCCAGGCGGCGATCGAGACCGGCTGGGGGACGAGCCGGGTCGTCCAGAACGGCCACGCGTTGTTCGGCCAGATGGTGTTTCGCAGCGAAGGCGAAGGGACGACGGCTTGGGTGCGGACATTCGAACATCTCGGCGCCGCGGTCGACGCTTACGCCCTCAATCTCAACACCCATCGCGCTTATTCACGGATGCGCGCCAAGCGGGCCGAAATGCGCGACGCGGATCGCACGCCCGACGGTTACGACCTCGCCGCGCATCTCGGCCGCTATTCCGAGCGCAAGATGGATTACGTACGCGATGTGCGCACGACTATCCGCGCCAATCAGCTACGCCTGCTCGACTCTGCGCGCCTTGCCGGCTAGCGCCGGCAGCTTGCCCTTGCCAGGAGTGGCGTACAGAGGCCATTCTTTCCACCCAGACGAATTAAGCGATTGGGGCGGAGCGGCTGCATGATCGACAAACTTCCCGACGACGCACAGGATCTGATCTTTCGCGAGGCGCGCACGCATAACGCGTGGCAGGCGCGCCCGGTGCCGGATGATCTTCTCCGCCAGGTCTACGATTTGTGTAAATGGGGGCCGACCACGGCCAATTCCTGCCCGATGCGGATCGTCTTCGTGAAATCGCCCGCGGCAAAGGAAAAGCTCCGGTCGACCCTGTTGGCGGGCAACCTTGAAAAAACAATGGCGGCCCCGGCGGTCGCGATCATCGCCTACGACACGCAATTCTACGAATATCTGCCACGCCTGTTCACCCACGACCAGAGCGCGATCACCTGGTTCAGGGGCAAGGATCCGGAATTCCTCGCGACGACCGGCCTGCGCAACGGCTCGCTGCAGGGCGCCTATTTCATCATCGCGGCGCGCGCGCTGGGTCTCGATTGCGGGCCGATGTCCGGCTTCGACAACGCCAAGCTCGATGCGGCGTTTTTCCCCGACGGCCGGTGGAAATCGAATTTTCTGATCAATCTCGCCTATGGCGACAAGACGAAACTGTTCCCGCGCAATGCGCGGCTCGACTTCGACGAGGCGTGCCGGATCGTCTAGGCCGCGGCCGGGTCACATCAACCCGGGCGACAGCGCCGCATCCGAAAGCAGCGGAAAACGCTTCGGCTCGAAAAGCTGATAATGCCACCATTCGTTTTTATAGAAATCCCATCCGGCGGCGCTCATCAGCCCGAGCAGCAGGAAGCGGTTACGCTGCGCCGCCTCGGGAACCGCGACCGAGGCGTGGTGCGACAGCGGCGTGAAGGCATCGAATCCCGTCCCCATCTCAAGTTCGCGGCCATCGCGGTCGATCAGCGTCAGATCAACCGCCGCGCCGCGCGAATGGGCCGAACCGCGCCGGGGATCGGCGAGGAACTCGGGATCGGGCGTGTGGTTCCACATCACCCATTGCGCCTCGCCCGGCCGAAAGGCGTCGAAAATCTTGAAGCGCAAACCGAGCGGCGCGGCGAGCGCGATCGCGCGGCGCAGATGCTCGACGGCGGTTTCGTGGAGATAGGCGGCGGCGCGCCGATAGATCGGCTTGCCGGTGAAGTTGGCGGACGTTGCATAGGCGATATCGAGCTCGATATCGAAGGCAGGCGGGGCGATGAGGACAAGACTCATGCGGACATACTCCCTGCCGATGTTCTAGCATTGCGGCGACCGACCGGCGAGACGGAACGATGAACATCCTGGCCTTCGATTGCGCAACAGCATCCTGCTCGGCCGCCCTGTGGGCGGCGGGCCAGGTTCTAGCGCGCGACCGCGCCGATCTCGCCCGCGGCCAGGCCGAGGCGCTGCTGCCGATGGTCGCGGCGGTGCTGGCCCGCGCCGGCCTCGGTTTCGCCGATCTCGACCGCCTGGCGGCGACCGTCGGTCCCGGCCATTTCACCGGCTTGCGGGCCGGGCTGGCCGCAGCGCGCGGCCTGGCTCTGGCGACCGGGCTGCCGCTCATCGGCGTGACCACGCTTGAGGCGGTGGCGGCGGGCGTACCCGATGCCGGGCGCGCCGGCCGGACTCTCCTGGTGGCGCTCGATTCCAAGCTGGCCGAATCTTATGTCCAGACATTTTCAGACGATCTCCGGCCGCTCGGTCCGGCCTGCGCCATCCGGCCCGAGGACGCGGCGGCGGCGGTCCCGTCATCCGGGCCGCTGCTGGTCGTCGGCGATGCGGGGCCGCGTTTCGCCGAGGCCTTGCGCCGGGCGGGCCGGGATGTCGAATTGTCGGATGCGCCGCCGCGGCCGGACGCCGTGACGGTTGCGTGTCTTGCTGCCGGGCGGCCGCTGCCCGCCGCGCCGCCCGCACCGCTCTACGTGCATCCCCCGGCGGTCAAGTTGCCCGTGGGGGCATGACGACCCTGCGCGCGCATATTCGCCCGGCCGGCATTGCCGAAGCGGCAGTGCTGGCGGCGCTGCATGGCGAATGCTTCGCCGATGCGTGGTCGCATCAGGCGATGATCGATGT
>JACQAF010000084.1 GCA_016195145.1 Rhodospirillales bacterium | reverse complement strand
GCCCTGGCCCGCCGCCGCGCGGCCGCCGCGCCCGAGCTCGTCGAGCGCGTCGGCGACGACGGCACGCTCCGCTGCTCCTCGTGCGCGCACGAGTGCAAGATCAAGCCGGGGCGCGACGGCGCGGTGATGAGCCGCCCCGACGGCACGCCGACCAACGCCGTGTTCGGCTTCGTCAACATTCTCCAGAAAATGCTCGACGGCACCGACGCCGATTGCATTGCCGTGGTGTTCGACGCCGGGCGCAAGACCTTCCGCAACGACATCTATCCCGAATACAAGGCGAACCGCAGCGAGCCGCCGCCCGAGCTGGTGCCGCAATTCGCGCTGGTGCGTGAGGCGACGCGCGCCTTCAACGTGCCGGCGGTGGAGTCTCCCGGCTTCGAGGCGGATGATTTGATCGCAACCTACGCTCGCCTTGCTTGCGAAGCGGGGGCGGAGGTGACGATCGTTTCCTCGGACAAGGATTTGATGCAGCTGGTCCGGCCCGGCGTGTCGATGCTCGACCCGATCACGATGAAGCCGATCGGCGAGGCGGAGGTGCGCGAGAAATTCGGCGTGCCGCCGGACAAGGTGGTCGACGTCCAGGCCCTCGCCGGCGATTCGACCGACAACGTGCCGGGCGTGCCGGGCATCGGCGTGAAGACGGCGGCCGAGCTGATCAACGCCTATGGCAATCTCGATGCGCTGCTCGCCCGCGCCGGCGAGATCAAGCAGCCCAAGCGGCGCGAAACCCTGCTTGAGAACAAGCAGAAGGCCCTCCTCTCGCGCGACTTGGTGCGGTTGCGCGACGATGTGAAGACGCCGGTGCCGCTCGCCGAGTTCACCGTCAGGACCCCCGATCCGCAGGCCCTGCGCGGCTTTCTGCAGGCGCAGAATTTCCGTTCGATAATCGTGCGGCTGGAGGCGGGCGGCCTGCTGCCCCCGTCCAGCGAACCGGCCGCCGAGGCGCCGGCGCAGCCGACGACGCCGGCACCATCGGCGAAGGCGGCCGGGCCGGCGCAGTACACGCTGGTCACCGATATGGCGGCGCTCGACGACTGGATCGCGCGCGCGGCGGCGGCGGGGGCGCTGGCCATCGACACCGAGACGACCTCGCTCGACCCGATGCGGGCCGAACTGGTCGGCATCTCGATGGCGGTGGAGCCCGGCGCGGCGTGCTACATCCCGCTCGGCCATGTCGATCCCGACGCCCCCGGCGACGATGATGAGCGCAAGGACGGCGGGCTTGCTCTTTCCGGCGGCGGATCGGGCAAGAAGCGCGGCAAGCCGCCGGTCCAGATCGACCGCAAGCAGGCGCTCGCCCGCCTGAAGCCGTTGCTCGCCGATCCGGCGGTGCTCAAAATCGGCCACAACATCAAGTTCGACATGCATGTCTTTGCGCGCCACGGCCTCGACATGACGCCGATCGACGATACGATGCTGGTCTCCTACGTGCTCGAGGGCGGCGCGCACGGCCACGGCATGGACGAGCTCGCCCGGCTCCATCTCGGCCACACGACGATCACCTATGACGAGGTGACCGGCACCGGCAAGTCGCGGATCAATTTTTCGCAAGTGCCGCTCGACCGCGCGCGCGATTATGCGGCCGAAGACGCCGAGGTGACGCTGCGCCTGCACCGTACGCTCAAGCCGCGCCTGGTGGCCGACAGCCTGGTTTCGGTCTACGAGACGATCGAGCGGCCGCTGATCCCGGTGGTCCGGGCGATGGAGGGAACGGGCATCGCCGTCGATCGCGACGAACTGCGCCGCCTGTCGAACGATTTCGCGCTGCGCCTCGCCGATCTCGAGGCGCAGATCCACAAGCTCGCCGGCCGGCCGTTCAATGTCGGGTCGCCGGCCCAGCTCGGCAAGATCCTGTTCGACGAAATGGGCCTGTCGCTGCCCGACGGCGGCAATGCGCGCAAGACCAAAACCGGCGCCTACGCCACCGGGGCCGACGTGCTCGAAGACCTCGCCGCCGCCGGCCACGACCTGCCGGCGAAGGTGCTCGACTGGCGGCAACTCGCCAAGCTTAAATCGACCTATGCCGACGCGCTGGTCGAACAGATCGACCCCGATACCGGCCGCCTGCACACCAGCTTCGCCATGGCCGCGACCTCGACCGGCCGCCTATCGTCGAGCGACCCCAACCTGCAGAACATCCCGGTGCGCGGCATGGACCCGATGGTTCGCCGCCAGGCAAAAGCGATCAATTTCGGCATCATCTACGGCATCTCGGCCTTCGGGCTCGCCCGCCAGCTCGGCATCGCCCAAGGCGAGGCGCGGGCCTATATCGACGCCTATTTCAAGCGCTATCCCGGCATCCGCGCCTATATGGACCGGACCAAGGAAATCGCGCGCAAGCACGGCTATGTGACGACGCCGTTCGGCCGCCGCTGCTGGACGCCCGAGATTGCGGCGAAGAATCCGGCCCTGCGCAGCTTTTCCGAACGCGCGGCGATCAACGCGCCGCTCCAGGGCGGGGCGGCCGACATCATCAAGCGCGCCATGGTCCGCATCCCGGCGGCCCTTGCCCGCGCCGGGCTCAAGGCGCGCATGCTGCTCCAGGTGCACGACGAATTGCTGTTCGAAGCCCCGCCCGGCGAACGCGACGAAACGATCAAGGTCGTCAAGGCGACGATGGAGGGCGCCGCCGCCCCGGCGGTGACGCTCGACGTGCCGCTGACCGTCGATGTCGGCCACGGCCGCTCCTGGGCCGAGGCGCATTGAGCGAACGCCGCCCCATCCGCCCAATTCGTTTGACAGCTTTCCGGACCGCGTGATGCACTGGGCCGGTCATGGCGGCCGATCGCCGGACAGGTCTTGGTCCGATCCCTGAGGATTTGCGATGTTTCTGTACCCGCGATCCAAGGACAGACCGTTTCATCTCGGCCGGTTTCCGCTGGAAACGCTGCCGCGCGACGATGGCGTCGCCGATCGCGAAAGCCGGCTGCCGCCGCGCCGCGCCGCGGCCTTCGATCCGGCGGATGATACGCTGTCGCGCGCGGCGCATAAATACCGCGAGATTTTCGCCCAATTCGTCGACGGCCAACCCGCGCGGGCGAAGGCCCCGGTGCCGGACGATCTCGACCGTCGGACGGTCGATATCAAGGGCAGCGCCTATTTCCTCGATGCGAGCGCCGTCGGGATCTGCCGGATTCCGGCGAATGCATGGCTGGAAGGAACCGGCCGGCCGGCGCATGGCTTCGCCATCGTCGCGATGGTCGAGCATCCGCGCCTGCCGGAGATCGGCAATCTCGCCCATGACTGGACCCGTCCGGCCGTCGACGCGACGATGGCCATGCGGACGGCCGAGATCGCCGCGTGCCTTGCCGAGCACATCCGTCACATGGGCTTCGCCGCGCGGGCCCATATTGCCGGCAACACGCTTGTGGATGCCGAGCGGCTGGCCGTGCTCGCCGGCATCGCGGTGCGCCGCGGCGCGACGATCGAGAATCCCTATTTCGGCGACAAATTCGCCCTCGCCGTCGTTTCGACCGATTACGAGATGGCGCCCGACCGGCCGCTTCGCGCCGATGCGCTCAACGCCCGGGGCCTCGCCTATTGGTGGGGCGTCAACGGCGCGCAATCGGGGCGGGAACGGAATCGCCGCGCCCGGCGGGCGACGCATCTCAGCGCCTATCCGATGGAGCAGGTGAAGCGGATCGATCGCCCGACGACGCTGATCCTCGATGACGAGGTGCCGCGCGTGCCCAAGCGCGCCGCGTTCTTTCAGCGCGCGCTGCACGGCGATCTCGGCGACAAGGCGAAGAAGGAGCGCACGCGGTTTTCGTTCAAGACGCCGTTTTCCTTCGGCCTGCTGCAACTGATCCGCGCCATGGTCAGGTTCCAGGACGGCGCGGTCGCCGCCGCCGGCCCCGGCGGCCCCGGCGATCCCGAGGCGAACGCGCGGGCGATCAAGTCGCTTTCCTATTTCCTCGGCGCGGATCTGACCGGCATCTGCGAAATCCCGCGCTATGCGTGGTTTTCGCACAAGGAAGACGGAACCGCGATCGCGCCCTATCACCGCTATGCCGTGGTCATGCTGATCGATCAGGGCTACGAGACCATGGAGGGGTCGAGCGGCGATGACTGGATTTCCGGCGCGCAGTCGATGCGCGCCTATCTGCGCGGGGCCGAGATCGCCGGCGTGATGGCCGAATTTCTGCGCGCCAGGGGCTTCCCGGCCCGCCCGCAGACCAACGCCGACAGCGACGTGCTGCAGATCCCGCTCATCCTGTGGGCGGGGCTGGGCGAGCTCAGCCGGATCGGCGAGCTGGTCCTCAACCCGTTCGTCGGCCCGCGCTTCAAATCGGTGGTGCTGACGACCGACATGCCGCTTGCCATCGACAAGCCGATCGATTTCGGGCTGCAGACGTTCTGCAATCTCTGCCTCAAATGCGCCCGCGAATGCCCGTGCGACGCCATCCCCTTCGGCGACAAGACGATGTTCAACGGCTATGAAATCTGGAAGCCGGATGTCGAGCGCTGCACCCGCTACCGGGTCACCAATCCCAAGGGCTCGGCGTGCGGGCGTTGCATGAAGACCTGCCCGATCAACAAGGTGGTCGACGCCGACGGCGCGCTGCTGACCCGCATCGGCAGCTGGCTCGGGATCAACGCCATGTGGCTGAAGCCGCCGCTCGGGCCGGTCGCGGCGCGGATCGACGATTGGCTGGGGAATGGCCGGCTCAACCCGGCCAAGAAATGGTGGCTCGATCACGAGA
Source organism: Rhodospirillales bacterium (assembly GCA_016195145.1). Lineage (GTDB taxonomy): Bacteria > Pseudomonadota > Alphaproteobacteria > CACIAM-22H2 > CACIAM-22H2 > JACQAF01. The sequence continues at coordinate 8,442 of JACQAF010000084.1, read as the reverse complement.
TCGTCGACGGCGTCGCCGTCGCGCCGCGCGGCGTCAACCGCCGCGATCTCGATCCCGGGCGCAAGATCGATCCGGCGGCCCAGAAGATGGCCTATTATCACGCCAGCATGATGCCGCCGCCGGACGATCCCGGGCCGATGCCGGTCGACCGCAAGGCGGCGATGGCGGCGGCGCAATTGCTGGAGACGCCGGACGAAGCGCGCCGGCGGGCGGCTTCGGGCGGGCCGGTTCCGGCGCATTACATCCCGACGCCGCCGGCAGGGACAAAGCCCGGCGCGGCGCCCGCGGCCGCAAGCCCCTATAAATAGGCGGATACGGACGGCCGGCGCGAGGCTCAGCCCGTCGCGATCCGCGCGTCGGCGTGCGATAGCACCCCGCTGTCGAGATCGAGGGACAACAGGTCCTCGCCGATGACCAGCGTGCCGGCGAAATCGCGGCGCACTTCGGCGAGAAGGGCGGCGCGGTCGAAGCGTGTGGGCACGAAATGGTTGAGGATCAGGCAGCCGACTTCGGCCTCGGCGGCGATCTTGCCAACCTCGTGCGACAGGGTGTGATAGGCGGCGACGTTGCGCGTGCCTTCCTCGGTGCGCATGCCGGGGGCGGGTTTCATCTCGCGATGGATGAAGCATTCATGGACCAGCGCGTCGGCCCGCCGCGCCGCGCGCACCACCGCCGGGCAGCGCGCCGTGTCGCCGCTGAACACCAGGCGCTTGCCGCCGCCGGCGAAGGCGAAGCCGAACGCCTCGCGCACCGGGCGGTGATCGACGGCGAAGGCTGAAACGGAAAAATCGCCGGCGCGGAAAATCTCGCCCTCGCCGATCTCGGTCACCTCGATGTCGAGCGCGACGGTCGACGGGCGGCGCTCATGCGCGATGCGCTGGTCGAGCTCGGGCCGCCACAGCGCCATCATCCCGTCGACGAAACGCTGCGTGCCCTTGGGGCCGAAGAGACGCTGCGGCCGGTCGCGCCCCTGATGCCAGCTCGATATCACGAGCTGGAACAGGTCGACGATATGGTCGGAATGGAGATGGGTGAGGAACACCGCGTCGAGGCTGCGCCCCGGCGCGCCGGCGGCGATCAGGCGCTGCGTGACGCCCGATCCGCAATCGACCAGGTAGGCGAGCCCGGCATGGCGGACGAGATTGGCCGGCCCGAGACGATCGGGATCGCATTGCGGGCAGCCGGTGCCGAGCAGGGTCAGGCGCATGGGCGATCATTCCCCGCGCCGCGCGCGGGCTCCTCGCGCGGCATCCTGCCCCGATTCGCGGCCCGGCGGCTACAGGTCGTAGGCGCGCTCGCCGTGGGCGGTGAGGTCGAGGCCCTCGGTCTCCGTCTCCGGGCGCACGCGCACGCCGGCGATCGCATCGACCACCTTGATGATGACGAAGGTCGCCACCGCCGACCACGCCGCCACCGCGACGATGCCGAGAACCTGCACCTTGCCCTGGGCGGCGAAGCCCATGCCCTCGGCATAGCCGATGCCGCCGAAGCGGGCGGCGGTCAGGCCGGCGACCATCAACGTGCCGAGCATGCCGCCGACGCCGTGCACGGCGAAGACGTCGAGCGAGTCGTCAATCTTGAGCCGCACCTTGAGGTAACGCGTGGCGGTGAAGCAGAACACGCCGGCGGCGATGCCGATGACCATCGCCCCCATCGGCCCGACATTGCCCGAGGCGGGGGTGATGGTGGCGAGGCCGGCGATCAGGCCGGTGACCAGGCCGACCGAGCTCGGCTTGCCGAATTTCACCCATTCGATCGTCATCCAGGTGAGCGCGCCGAGGGCGGCCGAGAGATGCGTGACCAGCATCGCCTGGCTGGCGCTGCCGTCGGCGGCGAGCGCGCTGCCGACGTTGAAGCCGAACCAGCCGACCCACAGCATCGCCGCGCCGGCCATCGTCATGCCGGGATTGTGCGGCGGCATGACATGGTTGGGAAAGCCGTGGCGGCTGCCGATGACGATCGCGGCGACCAGCGCCGAGACGCCAGCGGTGGTGTGGACGACGATGCCGCCGGCGAAATCGATCACGCCCATCGCGTTGAGCCAGCCGCCGCCCCACACCCAGTGCGCCGCCGGCACGTAGACGATCAGCAGCCACAGCGCGGCGAACAGCAGGACGAAGGCGAAAGAAACGCGCTCGGGAAACGCGCCGACGATCAGCGCCGGGGTGATGATGGCGAAGGTCATCTGGAACATGACGAAGAGCGCTTCGGGAATGTTGCTCGGCGCCTTGACGGCGACGAGATCGACCAGAAACGCCTTGTCGAGCGTGCCGATGATCGCGCCTTCGCCGGTGAACGATAGGCTGTAACCGACCAGCGCCCACAGCACCGACACCAGGCAGGCGATGGCGAAGCAATGCATCAGCACCGACAGCACGTTGCGCGACCTGACAAGACCGCCATAGAACAGCGCGAGGCCAGGCAGGGTCATGAACAGCACCAGCGCGGTGGCGGTCAGTATCCAGGCGGTATTGCCGGCGTTGACCGCCTCGGCCGCCTCGGCCGGCGCCATCGCCAACAGCATGATCGCCAACGTTGCGCCGGCGGCGCGCAGCAAGCTGCCCATGAGTATTATCCCCCTCCGAGATCTCATTGCCTATTTTTTAGGCAAATTGTTCATTAGACTCTAAAACAGGCAAAATATTGTCCGATTCGCCGGTAAGTTACAATCGCCGACGCATAAATCTACGCGAAAATCGACAAAATCGATAACCGGCGCGCCTAGTTGCGCGCCACCGACGGGCGACGCTCGGGCCGGCAGATCAGCCTTGGATGTGGCGGGCCTGCTTGACCAGGCGGACGAGTTCGGCACGGGCACCTTCGGCGTCCCTGACCGGATGGCCGAAGGCGAGCCTCGCCACCTCGCCGCCGCGGCGCAAATCGGCCCCTTCCGGGTCGACGCCGGTCATCCGCCACTCGCCGCTGTCGCGGCCGAGAAGCTTGGCGGCATAAAGCTGCACCGCGTCGGCATGGTCGTCGTTCATGTGGGCGACGATATCGGCCTCGGCGTCGGCCAGCACTGTCGGGTCGATGGCGGCGAAACGCACGTCGTCGCGCTCGATCCAGTGAATCCGCCCGAAACCGGCGACGAGATGGGCCCGTGCAATATCGACCCGGTAGAAGGCGAAATCCTTGAAATCGGCGTACATCGCCGCCCCCGGATGGCGGGCGAGGAAGCGGGCGCGATGGCGCGGCTCGGCGGTCTTCGCCGCGCGGCCCTGGAGCGAAACGCGCGGCCCGGTCAGCGGCTCGGCGAGGCCGAGCGTGCCATCGAACAGCAGCGAGACGCGGTCGTCCTCGGCGAGGTTGCGCGTGTGGTCGGCCAGCGTCGAGATGAGCAGGATCGGGCTTGCGTCGTGGTCGATCGCGACTAGAACCAGCGAGGCATAGGGTGCGCCGGCGTCAAGCGCACCCGACCGCATGGCGGTGGCGAGATAAGCGCGGTCGAGCCCGCGCATCAGTTTGCGCGCCAGCTCGCCGGGGGGAAGATTGGCGTCGTTCATGCCGCCAAGAATACCGCCAAACCGGCCGGCATGCAGCCGCCCGTTCGCGGATTTATATGGCCCGGTCCGCGCGGCGCTGGAGCCAGCCCGAGGCGGCGCCGACGACCAGCCAGAACGCCGCCGCCGCGACCAGTGAGGCGATGGCGAAGCGGGCAGCCAGCTCGGCCGGGACGCGGGGCCCCGCCGCGCTGTCGAGGACCGGATGCGGCGCGCCGATGGCGTGCGGCAGGACGAGGAGTAACAGGCCGAGCGCCTTTAGCGCCGCCGTACCGAGAAGCGTGCCGCGGCCGAAGATCAGTAGCCACAATCCGGCTGCCGTGGCGATAACCGTTGCCAGCCACCAGACCTGGCGATCCACCAATTCGGCCGCCTGCATACCCGGCAATTCGGGCGGCAGGCCAAGCGCCGGTACAAAGGCGAACACGGCAAAACCGGCCAGGCCCCATAACGCGCCGTTGCCGGCATCGAGCGCGGCATCGGCACTCGCGGCCCGGCGCAGGACGAGGGCGGCGTTGAGCAACAATGCGAAGCCGAAGCCGGTCAGTACGTTGAACAGCAGCGTGAAGCCCATCCGCTCGGCCCCGTCATCCGGCTTCCATGCCGCTGCTTCGGGCGCGGTCGCCGGTTGGCTTGCTGCAACGTGATCATGGGCGGGGGCCGCCGTCTCGTATTTTTCCGCTTCGAGGATCAGGGGCCACAGATGGGCCATTTGCAGGCCGGTCGTGACCAGACCGCCCAGCGCCCCGGCGACCAGGGCGATGAACAGGATACGCTTGAACATCGCGGGCGAACTCCGGCGGGAGGGTCAGTGGCAGGGGAAAGCGAAGGAGTGGCGCGCATCATGGGCCGCATTATGGATCGCCGCCGGGCCGGCGAAGCCTACGCCGAACAGCATGAAGATGCCCAGCAACGCCGCCGCCGCCACCGCCGGCAGGGCCGTGCGCGGCAACGCAAAAGCCGGTGTGTGCGCGGATTTGCCCGAAGTCATGAAGCCTCCCTTAGCCGGAGAAAAGGGGCGTCGCTGGAGAATCCATGCGCCGCCCACGACGCGGCAGTGGCTCCTCTGCCGCAGGGTCGGGACATGATGAAAGAAAAAAGCACGATCGCTCTCGTCGATGACGAGCGCAACATTCTCACCTCGTTGCGCATGGCGCTCGAGGCCGAGGGCTACAAGGTACGCACCTATAACGACGGCGTCTCGGCACTCGAAGCGCTGTCGGAAGACCCCGCCGATCTCGGCATCTTCGACATCAAGATGCCGCGCATGGACGGGATGGAGTTGCTGACCAAGCTGCGCAAGCAAAGCCAGATGCCGGTCATCTTCCTCACCTCGAAGGACGACGAGGTGGACGAGGTGCTCGGCCTGCGCATGGGCGCCGACGATTACATCACCAAGCCGTTCTCGCAACGCCTGCTGATCGAACGCATCCGCGCCCTGCTGCGCCGCCAGGAGCTTGCTCACGACAAATCGGCCGCCGTCGGCGGCGAGGCGCCGGTGACGCGCGGCGATCTGGTGCTCGATCCGGGGCGGCATGTCTGCACCTGGAAGGGGCAGGAAGTGGCGCTGACCGTCACCGAATTCCTGCTCCTCAAATCGCTCGCCATGCGTCCGGGGCTGGTCAAGAACCGCGACCAGCTGATGGATCAGGCCTATGGCGAATCGATCTATGTCGACGACCGCACGATCGACAGCCACATCAAGCGCCTGCGCAAGAAGTTCAAGGCGCTCGACCCCGAATTCGCCCATATCGAGACCCTGTACGGGCTCGGCTATCGTTATCGCGACAAATAATCGGCGGCGCGGCGAGGAGAGGCGTCAGGCATGGCCAACGAAGCCCGCCTTCGGACGGACCCGGACGACGATCCGCGCCGCGACCCGGCGCGGGCAGAGCCCGGCGCTGCGCCCGAGGGGTCGCCGGGTGACAAGCGGCCGGCCGGTTGGCATGGCGCCGCGGTCCCGCGACCGGGGCGCCGGACGCGCCGCCGCCGGTTTTCGCCGCTCACCCGCCGGATCCTGTTTCTCAATTCGGTCGCCCTCGCCATCCTGGTCGTCGGCCTGCTTTATCTCGACGATTACCGGCGCAGCCTGGTCGCGGCCGAAATCGCCGCGCTGACCACCCAGGGCAAGATTATCGCTGCGGCGCTGGGCGAGGCGGCGAGCGATACCGGCAATTCCGAGGCGGGGATCGCCGATCGCCTCGCGCCCGAGCCTGCCCGCCAGATCCTGCGCCGCCTGGTCGAGGCGACGCATACCCGCGCCCGCCTGTTTGCCGTCACCGGTGAAATCATCGCCGACACCCGCGTCCTGACCGGCCCCGGCGGCGTGGTCCAGGTGGCGCCGTTGCCGCCGCCGACCCCACCCCCCGACATGCTGACGGCGGTCGTCAACGCCATCTATGACGTCGTGGTCAACTGGCTGCCGAGCCGGGATGTCCTGCCCCCCTATCGGGAAAACCCGGAACAGCGCGCGCGCGACTATCCCGAGGTCCAGGCGGCGCTGGCCGGCGATATCGCCAGCGCGACGCGGGCGACGGGCGCGGGCGGCGACGATCACATGGTGCTCGCCGTCGCCGTGCCGGTGCAGCGCTTCAAGCAAGTGCTGGGCGTGCTGATGCTGACTTCGGGCAGCGGCGAGATCGAGCGCAACCTGCGCGACGTGCGCTTCGACATCCTCAAGGTTTTCGTCGTCGCCCTGGCGATCACGGCGCTGATCTCGCTTTACCTCGCCGGCACCATCGCGCGGCCGATCCGCAGGCTGGCACTCGCCGCCGACCGGGTGCGCGGGGGACAGGGTCTCGGCGTGGGCCGCGGGCGCGGCGAGACGCCGGCAATCCCCGACATGAGCCAACGCGGCGACGAGATCGGTGACCTTTCGGCGGCGCTGATCGAGATGACGCAGGCCTTGTGGCAGCGCCTCGACGCCATCGAGCGCTTTGCCGCCGACGTGGCGCACGAAATCAAGAATCCGCTCACCTCGCTCAAAAGCGCGGTCGAAACCGCGGCGCGGGTCAAGGACCCGGTTCAGCAACGCCGCTTGATGGCGATCATCCTCGAAGACGTCGCCCGGCTCGACCGTCTGATCGGCGATATCTCGAACGCCTCGCGTCTCGACGCCGAGCTGAGCCGGGCCGAGATCGAACCGGTGGATCTGGCGGCGCTCCTTCAGGCCCTGGTCAATGTCCATGCGACGACCGCCAGACCCGGCGACCCGCGCGTCGCCCTCGACGCCGGCGGGAACCTCGTCGTCCCCGGCCTCGAAAACCGGCTGGGCCAGGTGTTCCGCAACCTGATCGCCAACGCCGTGTCGTTCAGCCCGCCGGACGGGACGATCCGCATTTCGGCCCTGCGGCGCGGCGCGACGGTAGAAACCGTGATCGAGGACGAGGGCCCCGGCATCCCGCCCGACAAGCTGGAGGCGATTTTTGAGCGGTTTTATTCCGAGCGGCCGAAAGGCGAGAAATTCGGCACCCACTCGGGGCTCGGCCTGTCGATCTCGCGCCAGATCGTGCTTGCCCATGACGGAACGATCAGCGCCGAAAACCGCCACGACGCGCATGGCCGGGTCGTCGGCGCGCGGTTCCGCATCCGACTTCCGGTAGAATGATCCGGCGCTGTCACAACTTTGGGATCGGGTCGCGGATATTGTGCCGGCGCTGTTCCGGGTTCATGGCTATTGGGGCAGGGCGAGAAAGGACAATTGACAAGGGCCGAGGTTCGGACGCACCCTCGCGGCCATCGTGAAACAGCGGCTAACCATGCAAATTCACGCGACGAGCGTGGAACTATCCGGCACGGGGATCGTGCTGCTCGGCGCGCCGGGTTCGGGCAAATCCGATCTGGCGTTGCGGCTGATCGATGCGGGCGCGCGGTTGATCGCCGATGATCGCACCGACCTGGCGCTGGAATCCGGCCGGCTGATCGCCTCGGCCCCGACGGCGATCGCCGGGCGGATCGAGGCGCGCGGCGTCGGCATTCTGCCGGTGCCGAGCGTCGCCTGCGCTCCGGTCGGACTGGCGGTCGAACTGGTTGCGTCGCCGGCGATCGAGCGCCTGCCGCCGGCGCGCAAAAGCGAGTGGCTCGGCGTCGCCGTGCCGCTGGTCGCGCTCGATCCCTTCGCCGCCTCGGCCGTGGCCAAGCTCAAGCTTTGCGCGCGCGCTGCGGCGTGCGGGCGACCGTTCGCCGCCTAGGCGGATAAAGGGTCGCGGAGCCGACATCATGAACGACCCGGCGGTTCGACTTCGATCGACGATGGAAAACGCCCCCGCGCCCCGGCGCGTGGTCGTCGTCACCGGCATGTCGGGGGCGGGCAAGTCGAGCGCCCTGAAGGCGCTCGAAGACGCCGGCTACGAAGCAGTGGACAATCTGCCCCTGTCGCTGCTCGCCTCGCTCGTCCGGCCCGAGGACGCGGCCGGCCGGCCGATCGCCATCGGCGTCGACACGCGTACGCGCGATTTCGGCGTCGGCTCGTTTCTTGCCGCGCATGAACGCCTGCGCGCCGAAGCGAATTTCGAACCGCGCCTGCTGTTCCTCGATTGCGAGGACGAAGTGCTGCGCCGGCGCTTCACCGAAACCCGCCGCCGTCATCCCCTCGCCGCCGACCGGCCGGTCACCGACGGCATCCAGGCCGAGCGCGCCCTTGTCCAGTCGCTGCGCGAACGCGCCGATCTGGTGCTCGACACATCGACCCTGACCCAGGCCGATCTCAAGCGCCTCGTCCATGGCGGGCCGCGCTTCGATTGCTGCGCCGACCTCGGCCGCACCGCCGCCAACACCCACGGCAACGCCGCCGAAACCGCCGCCTGGGTGAGGGGGCATCATTACCGGCGCCTCGTCATCGTGACGGCGAGCTATCACATGCCGCGGGCCTTGCGCGAATTCGCCGCCGAGATGCCGGGCGTGATGCTTCAGCCTTATCCCGTGGAGCCGGACGGCATCGACC
>JACQAF010000095.1 GCA_016195145.1 Rhodospirillales bacterium | reverse complement strand
CTGGGCGTCGAGTTGTCGAAAGAGCAGCAATCTTCCGACTGGGGGGCCGACGAGCTCACCCCGGCCCAGCTCAAATACGCCGCCGCCGACGTGCTGCACCTGCATGCGTTGCGCGCCCGGCTCGACGACATGCTCGTCCGCGAAGGTCGTGTGGCGCTGGCCGAGGCCTGTTTCCGCTTCCTGCCTGTGCGTGCCGATCTCGACCTTGCCGGCTGGGCGGATATCGACATTTTCGTCCATTAATTTATCCATAACCCCGGACCGACGGCATTTTCTGCGCTAACTATTTGATTCTTAAAAATAGATCGTTACATTGATTTTTAACCTTCAGATAGGCATACTTTTTGCCTGAACAGGGTTTTTAGTCCCTCAGCGGTACGCCACAGGACATCGGTCGACCGATGCTTGCCCCCGCCACACCGGTGAAAAGCCGGCCGGTCCGACCGACGACTCGCTAGACAGCAACGGGATTGCGCCCGTCCAAATGACGCCGAAGCCCAAGCCGATTCATCCCCGCCCTCGCCCGGTTGACGCCCGCGACGAGGATGCCGCGCACAGCCATCCCGGTCGCGACCGGCCCGAGGCCGACCGCGCCGTTGCCCGCCGGGTCATCGAAGCCGAGGCGCAAGGCCTGCACGCGCTTGCCGACGGCCTCGATATATCGCTCTCGCAGGCGCTCGACCTGCTCGCCAATGTGGCGGGGCGGGTTGTCGTCACCGGCATGGGCAAGAGCGGCCATGTCGCGCGCAAGATCGCCGCGACCCTCGCCTCGACCGGAACGCCGGCGCAATTCGTCCACCCGGCCGAGGCCAGCCACGGCGATCTCGGCATGATCACGCCGGCCGACGCCGTGATCGCGTTGTCGAATTCCGGCGAGACGGCGGAGATGTCCGATCTCGTCGCCTATACGCGCCGGTTCTCGATTCCGCTGATTGCTTTGACCGGCCGCGGCGAATCGGCGATCGCCCAGGCGGCGGACGTCACGCTGTTGCTCCCGGTCGCGCCCGAGGCCTGCCCGCTCGGCCTCGCGCCGACGACCTCGACCGCGGTGATGCTGGCGCTGGGCGATGCGCTGGCGGTGGCGCTGTTCGAGCGCAAGGGATTCTCCAGCGACGATTTCCATCAGTTCCATCCCAAGGGTGCGCTCGGCCGCAAGTTCCTGCGCGTCGCCGATCTTATGCATCGCGGCAGCGACGTTCCCCTGGTCGCCGCCGGTACCCGCATGGCCGAAGCCATGATCGAGATGACCGGCAAGCGCTTTGGCTGCGTCGGCGTGACCGACGCGAACGGGCGACTGCTCGGCATCGTCACCGACGGCGATTTACGCCGCCACATGGCCCCCAATCTGCTTGAAGCGACGGCCGAAACGGTGATGACGGCCAATCCGCTATCCATCCGGTCGAGGGCGCTGGCGGCCGAGGCGCTCGGCCTGATGAATGCGCGCAGCGTCACCGCGCTGTTCGTCATCGACGATCATGAGCAGGGCAGCGGCCCGCCGGTCGGCATTCTTCATGTCCACGATATTCTGCGGGCGGGGATCGTCTAATGGCGTCCGACTTCCTGCCCCAACGTCGGCCGCCGGCCCCGGTCGCCGTAGCGCGGGCCGTCGATATCGGCTTCGCCGCCCCGCGCGCCGACAGCCGCTTCCGGCGCTGGCGCACCAGCGTCGCCCGTCCGCGCCATAGCGTCCTCTACAGCCGCATCGTTCACCTGTTGCGGTTCGTCCTGCCGGCGACGGCGCTGGCGCTCGCTGCCCTCGTCCTGTTGTGGCCGCAACTCAATCCGCTCGACGGCAAATTTCGCCTCAAACCGGTTGTTGTCAGCGTCGAGGATCTCGAGAATTTGCGCATGGTGAGCCCGCGCTTCGTCGGTATCGACGACCAGAAGCAGCCCTATACCATCACCGCCACCCAGGCGACGCAGCCGCGCGGCTCCAGCGACGCGACCGATCTCGTCCGCCCCAAGGGCGATATCGCCATCAATAACGGCGCCTGGCTCGCGCTCACCGCCGAAGACGGCGTCTTTCGCAAACAGGCGCAAGAGCTGGATTTGCGCGGCGGGGTCAATTTGTTCCACGACGGCGGCTACGAGATCGCCACCTCGCAAGCGACGCTCGATCTCGCCCGCGGCGCCGCCGCCGGTAACGAACCGGTCGCCGGCCAAGGGCCGAACAGCGAGCTGCAGGGCGAAGGATTCCGCCTCTATGACAAGGGGGCGCGGATCGTCGTCACCGGGCGGTCGCGGGTAGTCCTTTATCCCACTCCGCCGGCGAAACAATGAGCGCCGGACGACGCGCCCTGCTGGCGGCAGCCATCGGCCTGTGGCTTGCGCCCCCGGTCGGCGCGCAGTCGATCGATCTCGGCAGCGGCGGCGGGCGCGGCCAGCTGATCGAGATCGTCGCCAAGGACGGCATCGAATGGCAACGCGAAACCCGCCGTTATATCGCGCGCGGCGAGGCGCGGGCGACGCAGGGCGACACCTCGATCTTCGCCGACATGCTGATCGCCTATTACCGGGAAAAGCCCGAGGGTGGGACCGAGATATTCCGTTACGAGGCGAAGGGGAACACGCGCATCGCAACCCCGACCCAGACCGCCATCGGCGACGACGGAGTTTACGATATCGACGCCGCCGTCATCGTGTTGACCGGACGCAACCTCAAGCTGACCACGCCAAACGAAACCATCACGGCGCGCGACAGCCTCGAATACTGGGAGGCCCGGCGCATGGCGGTGGCGCGCGGCGCGACCCCACGGGGTCGCGCAACCGGCTCGAACGCATCGAGGGGTTCGGCCATGTCCTCGTGTCGACGCCGACCGACGTGGCGCGCGGCGATCGCGGCGTCTACACCGCCGACACCGGCATCGCGATTCTCGCCGGCGGGGTCCGCATCACCCGCGGCGACAACCAGCTCAACGGCGACCTGGCCGAGGTCAATCTCAACACCGGCGTCAGCCGCCTGCTGAGCCGGCCCGAGCGCGGCGGCGATTCGCGGGTGCGCGGCTTGCTCGTTCCCCAGGACCGCAACCCGGCGACGCCGGCGCGGCCGGCCCGCTAGTCCGGAACGAGACGATGGCCCCTCCCGCCCCCATCTTCCCGACCGCTCCGCCGCTCACCGGCGGCGCCGAGGGCGCGCCCGGCGGGCCGCGGCTGGTCGCCAACAATCCCGGTCTGATCGCCTCCAATCTCGGCAAGCGCTTCAAGAAACGCCCGGTCGTGCGCGGCGTCAGCCTGTCGGTGCAGCGTGGCGAGGCGGTCGGCCTGCTCGGCCCCAACGGCGCCGGCAAGACCACCTGTTTCTACATGATCACCGGCCTGCTGATGCCGGAATACGGGGAAATCCGCCTCGACGGCATCGACATTACGGAACTGCCGATGTACCGGCGCGCGCGGCTCGGCATCGGCTATCTACCGCAGGAGCCGTCGATCTTCCGCGGCCTCACCGTCGAGGCGAATATCCGCGCGGTCATCGAACTGATCGAAACCGATCCCGACCGACGCGAAGCGATGCTCGACGACCTGCTCGCCGAATTCTCGATCACCCATCTGCGCCACACGCCTTCGCTCGCGCTGTCCGGCGGCGAGCGCCGCCGGGTCGAGATCGCCCGCGCGCTCGCCTCGCAGCCGCATTTCATGCTGCTCGACGAGCCGCTCGCCGGCATCGATCCGATCGCGGTCGGCGATATCCGCGACCTCGTTTCGCATCTGAAGGATCGCGGCATCGGCGTGCTGATCACCGACCATAACGTCCGCGAGACGCTCGAACTCGTCGACCGCGCCTACATCCTCCATGACGGCCAGGTGCTGATGGAGGGCCGGCCGGCCGAGATCGTCGCCCACGAAGGCGTGCGTCGCGTCTATCTCGGCGAACGCTTCAGCCTCTAGACGCGAACGGCCGGCGGCGCGCGATGGCAATGTCTCCTCGTCTCGATCTGCGTCAGGGCCAGTCGCTGGTCATGACGCCGCAGCTGCAGCAGGCGATCAAGCTGTTGCAGCTGTCGAATCTCGAGGTCGCTGCCTATGTCGAGAGCGAACTTGAGCAAAACCCGCTGCTCGAGCATGAAGAGGCCGAAGGCGCCGGCGAACCGGTCTCGACTGAGACCGAAGGCGCCGATCCCGGAGTCGGCAATTCATCGGCCGCCGACGAAACGCGTCTTCTCGACCCGATCGACGGCGCCGCCGCCGAGCGCGGCGAGGGCGAGACGCCGCTCGACACCGATTTTGGCAATCTGTGGATGCCCGAAGACGGCGATGCCGGCGGCGGCGGCAACGGCAGCGGCGAGGCCTTCGCCAATTGGGGCAGCGGAGGCGGGGGCGGCGGCAACGGTTTCGACGATTCGGATAACGGCATCGAACAGACGCTGGTGCGCGAAACGACATTGCGCGATCACCTGCTCGGCCAGCTCAATGTCGACATCGCCGATCCCGTCGATCGGATCATCGGCGCGCATCTGATCGACCTGCTCGACGACGCGGGCTATCTGACCGGCGAGCTTGCCGGCGTCGCCGCCAAGCTCGATTGCGACGTGACGCGGGTGGAGGCGAGCCTTGCGCATCTCCAGCGGCTCGACCCGCCCGGCGTCTTCGCCCGCGATCTCAAGGAATGCCTCGCGCTTCAGCTCCGCGATCGCAACCGCTTCGATCCGGCGATGCAGGCGCTGGTCGAGAATCTCGCCCTTCTCGCCAAGCGCGACATGGCGGCGCTGGCCCGGATATGCGGCGTCGACGCCGAGGATCTGGCGCAAATGGTGACCGAGATCAAGGCCCTCAATCCCAAGCCGGGCCTTGTTTTTGACGCGGGCGTCGCCCAGCCGGTGGTCCCCGACGTGCTGATGCGCCCCGCCCAGGGCGGCGGCTGGCATGTCGAGCTTAACCAGGACACGCTGCCGCGCGTACTGGTCAATACCCGCTACTACGCCAAGGTGACCAAGGAAGCGAAGAACAAAGAGGAAAAGGAGTTCATCGCCGAGCGCTTCCATTCGGCCAACTGGCTGGTCAAGTCGCTGCACCAGCGGGCGCAAACGATCCTCAAGGTGGCGACCGAGATCGTGCGCCAGCAGGACGCATTTTTTCGACGCGGCGTGCGTTATCTTCGCCCGCTCGTCCTGCGCGACATCGCCACCGCCATATCGATGCATGAATCGACGGTCAGCCGCGTGACGACCAACAAATTTCTTTCGGCGCCGCACGGCGTCTACGAGCTGAAATATTTCTTCACTTCGTCGATCTCCAGCTCCGATGGCGGCGAGGCCCATTCCGCCGAGGCGGTGCGTTTTCGTATCAAGGCCCTGGTCGATGCCGAAGCGCCCGACGACGTGCTGTCGGACGACAAGCTTGTCGACATATTGAAGGCGGAAGGAATCGACATCGCCCGCCGGACGGTCGCCAAATACCGCGAGGCGTTGCGTATCGCGTCGTCGGTGCAGCGCCGACGCGAAAAATCCCTCGGAATTTGAATCGTTTTAATCCTGCCCCCCGGAATTGTTAACGCGAAAGACATAACGGAAACGGCGGTATACGCCATTTTCCGGGCCCGGCGGGATTTTCAATCGCCAAATTCCCGGTTGTAGGTATTGACTCGTCCGGCGGGTCCTCATATGTTCCGCGCCTTCGATGAGCCCGTGGCGTTCCCATTGCGGAACCTCCGCATCGTTCCCATCTAGAAACCACACATGCAGCTTTCAGTCAGCGGCATACACATCGATGTTGGCGACAGTCTTCGCAGCCACGTGGCGCAGTCGCTCGAAGCGACGGTCGACCGTTATTTCGGTCACGCCATCGAGGGCAAAGCGACCTTCGCCCGAGCGCGGCATCTGTTTCGCGCCGATATTTCCGTTCACATCGCGCGCGGCATGGTCCTGCAAAGCCATGCCGAAGCCGCCGACGCCTATGCCGCGTTCGACGCCGCCCTCGATCGCCTCGATACGCGCCTGCAACGCCACAAGGGACGGCTGGTCGATCGCCGCCGCGGCGGCGCCGACGGCGAAGAATTCGAATCCGCCCCCTACTATGTGATCGCCGCCGACGAAACGGCGCCTGAAGATAAAGAGCGCGGCGCGCCGCCGGTCGTCGCCGAGATGGCGACCGATATCGCGATCCTGACGGTCAGCGAAGCGGTCATGCGTCTCGATCTCGCCGATCAGCCGGCGTTGATGTTCCGCAATCGCGCCCACGGCGGCCTTAACGTCGTCTACCGGCGCAACGATGGTGCAATCGGGTGGATCGATCCTGGGGCGACACCATCCGCGCGCCCGCGCGTCGATGCGCGCGCGAGCAAGGGGTAGCCGAATGGAAATTTCCGATCTGATCACGCCGGAAAGCGTCATCGCCAATCTGCGCGTTACCAGCAAGAAGCAGGCGTTACAGGAACTGGCCCGCAAGGCGGCCGAGGTGACCGGCGAGCACGAGCGCGCCATTTTCGACGTTCTGCTGGAGCGCGAACGTCTGGGGACGACCGGCGTCGGCGGCGGCAT
>JACQAF010000094.1 GCA_016195145.1 Rhodospirillales bacterium | reverse complement strand
GCGGCAGCTCGGCGAGCAGGCCGACCAGCCGCGCGACGTTCAGGCCCTGTTCGCCCTCGGGAAAGGCGCAGCCGAGGATCAGGTCCTCGATATCGCCGGGCGGGACGCCGGTCTTGGCCATCAGGTTCTTGATCACCTGCGCCGCAAGGTCGTCGGGGCGCACGGTCGCAAGCTCGCCCTTGACGGCGAGTGTGAAGGGCGATCTGACATATCCGGCGATCACGACGCTTTTCATTTTCGGAATCCTTCGCTCGACGGGAGCGGAACGCCCCGCCTTTTGTTATTTTCGCCGACCGCCGGGCATGGCCGATGATGCGGGCGCGACGCCGCTCATGGCGCGCCCGAAGCGTGTCTCGCTGCGGGCTGGAATTCCAGCGCCGCGTCGGCGACATCGAGCGTCGCCAGGAAATCGACGATCCTCTGCTGGGTCTCGCCGACGTCCTCGTTCAAGATGCCGTGCCGGTCGGACGGCACCATGTGCAGGGTTTTGGTGATGGCGCCGAGCTTGCCGCGGATGATCTCGGCGCTTTGCGGATTGACCACCTTGTCGCCGGCGCCCTGGAGGAGGAGAACGGGCGAGCTGATTTCGTGCAGGCGGTGGCCCATTTCCTCGACCACGCGGCCGAGCTCGTAAAGGGAGCGGATGGGAATGTTGTAATAGTTGATATGCGGATGTTCCGACCGGTTCGGCCGGAACGGCATGATGCCTTCGAGCGAGGGGATCCAGCTCGCCAGCTTGTTCATTCCGTGCAGCAGCGGTACGAAGAGCAGGTTCCGGTTCATGAACTTGTAGGGCGTCGAGACGCTGGCGACGCCGGCAAGGTTTTCCGGGTGCTCGGCGGCGAGCAGCAACGACAGGGCGCCGCCGGTCGAGAAGCCGACGACGCACACCCGTTCGGCCAGCGCCGACATGATCCGGTAACCTTGCTGGACCGAGGCGAACCAGTCCTCCCAGCCCCGCTCGCGCAGATCCCACGGCGAGGTGCCATGGCCCTTGAGGCGGACGCCGATCACCGGATGGCCGCGCGCCGCCAGTTTTTCGGCGAAGACGCGCAGCTCGGCCGGCGAGGCGAGAAGGCCATGCACCATGACGACGCCGACCCGATGATGCCCCTCGGGCAGCAGCAGATAGGGTTCGCCGTCGGCTGTCGCCGTTTCTTGGCGGTTGATCTTCTCGAAACGGGCTTCGGCGAATTTCTCGCGATCCCAGCGATAGGAAACCCGTTCGTCGTCGAACAGGTGAAGGGCGAGGTCGCGGTCATCGAGCGTCGGCGCTTCTTCCATCGCCGCGCGCAGGGCGGCGGCGACCGGCTGGATCGGCGCCGCCTCGTTGGCATAGACCTCGATCACGTTCTCCAGCCGTACGTTGTCGAAGCTATGGGTTTCGACGACTTTCGGCAGGAAACGGTAATTATTCTGCTCGACCTTCACTAGATGCGCGCATTCGGGCGACGACAAAAACTGCTCCAGACGCGGGCACAACCCTTCGTCGAGCCGTTCGTAAAGTTCGGGATTGCCGATGCTGCGGTGGAGATGGACCGAGGCATCGCGTTGAAGCCGCTTGATGGCGAGGTAGAGCGTGCGCTGGAACAGCACGCGGTCGACCTCGGCCTGGCCCTGCTGCATCAGCATCAGAATGAAGCTGGAGGCGAGATGGCTGAGGTTGACGGTAACTTGCGCGTAAATGTCGCGCATGTAGATGTCGCGTAGCCGGTCGACCTCGCGCTTGACGCAGACCGAAAACAGCCGTTCGTCCCACCGCCCGGCGTCCGGCTTCATGGTGAACAGATCGTCGAGAGACTGGACCTTGTTAAATATCTGGGCAAGCAGGCGGCGCTCCCACCAGCGCCAGCGCATGGCCGGCGCGATCGACGGACCGAACTGGATGTCCATATCGGTGTTCTTGAACAGGATGTTGCCTTCGATCAGCAGCTCTTCGATGAATTTTTCTTTCATCCCCTTGCCGAACAGCTCGACGCCCTTCTTGAGGATGTTGTCGGTCACCCGCAACGGATAGAAGGTGATGTTGGCGGGCACGATCAGGGTCGGCTGGCGTGCGGCGGCGAGCAGCGCGTCGACGTCGGCGAGGCCGAGGGCGCGCACCCAGCGCAGCAGGCGGTCAGTCTCGCCGGCCTCCTGCACCGACAGGATGCGCTTCTTGAACATCTCGAGGGTAAGCGCGATGACCGCAGCCCCCGAATGATGCTTGCGCCGCTTGTGGGCGGTGCGCGAGAAAATAGTGTACTCGCCGTCCTCGTCGAGAACCCGCCGGTCTTTCACCATGCCGCCTTCGGGAAAGACGATGACCTTTCGGCCGCGCAGAATTTCGGCGGCGAGGAAGGGCAACAGGCCGGGATGGTTGTTGGGCACCGCGCCGACGCTATACAGGAAGCGCGCGAACGAATCGCCGCCTTTAAACAGCTCGGCCGCCGCGACGCACCGGCAATAGGCGCCGGTCTCCTGGTGGATCAGGTATTGCGGGATAACGGTTTCGAAACGCGCAAAATGATTGAACAGGAAGATCTGGCCGGTTTCGATCTGGCCCTTCTCGTGGCGCAACTTGATATTGACGCCGAGCCGGCTTTTGACGAGCGAAAACGCCCTCACGCACCAGTCGTAAGTGGACCTGATCTCAAGATCGTATCCCGTATCCATGTTGACTGGCCGTCCGTAGGTTGATCCGATCTTCCCTGGTATTTTCGGCCCTTACGATAAACTGCAACCGTTACCAAATAGCTTTCAATTGTTAACTTAATTGTGAAGCATAAGAGGTATGGAAAAGAGAGCTTTTTCTTGTTTTTTCACCGGCTTCCGGCCTTGCTCGGGCGATCCGGGCAGACGCTTCCGGCCTCCCTCGATAGAGGTAATCAGGGCGAAGCGCAGTGGGGGCAGTGGGGCCCGCGCCGATTGCCTGCGTCCCCCGGATTGGGAGAAGTTTTGCGCGCGTGGGCAGAAATGCGACAGACCTAACGCAACGGGCCTAGCGCGACGGGTAGGCCGCCAGCCTGATGTCATTTGGCGCTTCGACCGAGATGCTGGTCGGTTGCCGGATATAGCCGCGCGCGGCAGAGTCGGGTTGCCGGGTGTACCACCAGTTGGCGATCAGCGCGCCCGCGGCCGCGCCGATGACCGTGCCGCCCATACCCAATGCCGTAGGCAGGGCGACATTGGCGACGACGATGCCGCCGATGACGCCGACGGTGATGGCGGTCAGCTGACCGGTGGTCATTCCCATGATGGTGTCGACGGCCGGCGCTGGCGGCTTGGCTGCTTTCTGGGCGTTGGCCGCCAGGGGGAACAGCCCGACCAGGGTGACGAGGACGATAAAGGCCAGCTTTTGCATC
>JACQAF010000093.1 GCA_016195145.1 Rhodospirillales bacterium | reverse complement strand
CGCCGACCAGACGACGGCCCGGGTCCGCGCCGCCGGCGAAACCTTCCGCAGCCAGTCGCAGGAAATGGCCGAAAGTGCGGGCGGCAGTCTCGTCCGGGTGGCCGAACTGGGCGCTGGCTTCAAGGACGCGACGCGCGACATGGCGGCGACCGCCGAAAAGGCGGCCGAACGCGCCAAGGAAATCGGCGAGGCGTTCCAGCGCCATGTCGCGGCGTTTATGGCCGGGGCCGAACAGGCCGGGGTCAAGGCGGGCGAGGCCGGCGCGCGGCTGGTGCAGGAAGCGGCGACGCTCGCCCGCACCACGTCGGGCCTGGCGGCAGGGGCCGAGGCGGCGGAGGCGATTTTACGCCGCCAGACGGAGGATCTGCTGGCGGCGACGACGCGGGCGACGAGCCGCATCGACACGGTCGGCGAGGCGCTGCGGGTGCGCGGCGAGGACGTCGACGCCGCGACCCGGCGGCTCGGCGAGGCCAATGCCTCGCTCGACAGCGACGCGCAGCAACTCGCGACCTCGCTCGACAAGGCGACGTCGCGCGTCGAGGCGACCGCCGAGGTGCTGCGCCGGCAGGCCGAGGAGCTGGTCATCGACGCCGATCAGTCGCTCGCCCGCGTGCGCACGGCGGGCGACGGGTTCCGGCTGCAGGCGCAGGACCTGGTGCATGCCGCCGAACGCGGCCTGGTGCGCGCGTCCGAACTCGGCCAGACGTTCGACGTGCGGGCGCAGGAAATCGACGCCGCCGCCGACCGCATGGCAGGGCGGCTCAGCGAGCTCGGCGAGGCGCTGCACGAGCGCACGCAAGAACTCGGCCAGGCGGCTGGGCAATCGGCGAGCGCGCTGGCGGGCGCTGGCGACGCGTTGCGCCGGCAATCGGAGGATCTCGCCGGCGCCGCCAGCCTTGCCGTCGGCCGGATCGGCGACATGACGGCGATCTTTGCCCAACGCTCGCAAGAACTAACCTCGGCCGCCAGCCAGGCCGCCGGCCGCCTCAAGGAAAGCGGCGAATTCCTGCGCCAGCGCGGCCAGGACCTCAGCGCCACCGCGTCGGCCGCCGCCACCCAGCTCGGCGCGATCGACGGCACGCTCAAGGATCACGCGGCCCAGCTTCTGCGCTCGCTCGAACAGGCGGCGTCGCGCGCCACCGATATCGGCCAGACGCTGGAGCAGCAATCGCTGGCGCTGGCCGGCGCGGCCGACCAGGCCGCCTCGCGCATCCGCGCCGTCGGCGACGGGTTCCGCCAGCGGGCGCACGAGATGCTGACGGCATCGGATCAGGTCTCGGGCAAGGTCACGGGAATCAACGACGAGCTCGGCCGACGGCTGCAGGAAATGGTCGCTTCGTCCGATCATGCGGTCGCCCGGATGGCGGAGGCGGGGGAGACCTTCCGCCAGCGCCTGTTGGAAATGCAGCGCGCCTCGACCAGCGTCGGCGCGCTGATGGGCGAGGCGAGCGAGCTGTTCACTCAGCAATCGAACGATCTCACCGTTGCCGCCGATCGGGCATCGGCGCGGGTCACCGCCCTCGGCGCGCTGCTCAAGGAGCGCGTCGCCGATCTGGGTTCGACCGCCGATTATAGCGACACCCGGCTGTCGGCGATCGGCGAGACCTTGCGCGGCCATGCCGGCGAGCTGGCCGTCGTCGCCGGCGAATCGGCCAGCCGGATCGAGGCGGTGGGCGAGGCGCTGCTGCGCCGCTCGGCCGAAACGGCGGCCTCGACCGACCAGGTCGCTTCGCGGCTCGATGCGGTCGATGCCGGGATGGCGGCGCGCGAAGGCCGCCTGCTGGAGACAATGGCCCGCGTCGGCGTCCAGGCCGGCGAAGTCGGCGGCGTGCTGCGCGGCCAGGCCGAGCATCTCGCCGGCGCCATCGCCCAGGCGGCGGCGCAACTGAGCGAGGTCGGCGCCGCGCTCGATCGCCAGGCGAGCAGCGCAACCGACGCCACGGCGCGCACCACGGCGGGAATTGGCGAAAGCGGCGAGGCGCGCTGGCCGAATCGTTCCGCCGCCGGGCCGACGAAATCATGATCGCCATCTCGCAGGCGGCGGCGCGCATCTCGGCGGTCGGCGAAACCTTCAACCGCCAGACGCGCGACCTTGCCGTCGCCGCCGACACGGCCGAAGGCAGGATTGGCGCGGCCGAGCGGCTGCTGGCGACGCAGGCGAAGCTGTTGGCCGACACCAGCGACCGCGCCTCGGTGCAGGCAAAGGAAGCGGGCGAGGCGTTCTATCGCCAGACGCAGGAACTGGTCGCCGCCTCGGCCTCGGCCAAGGCGCAGGCCGAAACGCTGACGGTCAACGAGATCGCCGCGCGGCGGGCGAGTTTCCTGCGCGCCTCGCGGCTGATCATCGAAAGCCTCAACTCGCTGGCGATCGATTTCAGCCGCACGCTCGACCCAAGCCTGTCGGAGCGCATCCTGCGCGAGTTCGTCGGCGGCGATCGCGGGGTTTTCGTCCGCCGGCTGTTGCGGCTCAATTACGGCGAGGCGGGAACGGTCATCAAGCGCAAATTCCAGGACGACCCGGAATTCCGCAAATACGTGACCGACTACCTGTCGCAGTTCGAGAGATTGCTGGCCGACGCCAAGGACGCCGATCCCGAGAACATCCTGTCGGCGACCTTCCTCACCGCCGATGTCGGCAAGCTCTACATGGTTCTCGCCGGCATCCTCGGCCGCAAGACGGGGTAACCCGGGATCGATTTCCCGGCCGTCCGGCGGCTACACCCGGCCGTGGCAGTGCTTGAATTTTTTGCCCGAACCGCACGGGCAGGCGGCGTTGCGCGCAACCTTGCCCCAAGTCGACGGATCGGCCGGATCGATGGCCGTCGCCGCGGCGCGGCGCAGGGGAGCGGACATAACCGGCGGCCGCTCGGCAACGGCAAGATCGCCGTCCGCGCCGTTCGCGCCCATCCTGGCTCCGGCCAGGGCCGGGTCGGTGCGCGTCTCGCGCGCCCGGGCGAAATCGGGTTCGGGCGGTGTCAGCCCGGGGCTGTCGGGCGATTCGACGCGAACCTGAACGTGCGACAGGATGCTGATCACCGTCTGCCGCAGGCTGCCCAGCATCTCCTCGAACAGCTCGAACGCCTCGCGCTTGTACTCGTTGAGCGGGTCGCGCTGACCGTAGGCGCGCAGCTGGATGCCCATGCGCAAATGGTCGAGCTGGAGGAGGTGTTCCTTCCATGTCTGGTCGAGCACCTGGAGAAGAATGCTCTTTTCCGCCATGCGCATGATCTCGGGCCCGACATTGGCGGTCTTCTCGGCCATCTTGCGGTCGACGGCGGCGACCAGGCGCGACTTGATCTCCTCGTCGGCGATGCCCTCTTCCTTGGCCCAGTCGGCGAAGGGCAGATCGAGCCCGAAAATCCGCAAGGCCTCCTCGTGGAGGGCGTGGGTGTCCCATTTCTCGGCGTAAACGCCCTCGGGGATGCAGCGGCCAATCAGCTCCTCGATCACCTCGTGGCGCATGTCGGCGATCTGATCGGCGACCTCGGCCGTACGCATCAGATCCTTGCGCTGCTCGTAGATGACCTTGCGCTGGTCGTTCATCACGTCGTCGTATTTGAGCAGCTGCTTGCGGATCTCGAAGTTGCGCGCCTCGACCTTCTGCTGCGCCTTCTCGAGCGCGCGGTTGATCCACGGATGGACGATCGCCTCGCCTTCCTGAAG
This sequence comes from Rhodospirillales bacterium, assembly GCA_016195145.1. Lineage (GTDB taxonomy): Bacteria > Pseudomonadota > Alphaproteobacteria > CACIAM-22H2 > CACIAM-22H2 > JACQAF01. The sequence goes on along the minus strand of JACQAF010000093.1, from coordinate 1,267 downwards.
GCCGAGCTTCTGCAGCATGCCGTCCATGCGCTCCGACCCGAAGATGCGCATCAGGTCGTCTTCGAGCGACAGGAAGAATTTCGAGGCGCCGGGGTCGCCCTGGCGGCCCGACCGGCCGCGCAGCTGGTTGTCGATGCGCCGGCTCTCGTGCCGTTCGGTGCCGACGATATAAAGGCCGCCGGCCTTGAGCACGATCTCGCGCGCCGCCTGCACCTCGGCGCGGATCGCCGCCTCTTTCTTGGCGCGCGCGGCTTCGTCCTCGATGTCGGCGGTTTCCTGCTTGACGCGCATCTCGACATTGCCGCCGAGCTGGATGTCGGTGCCGCGACCGGCCATGTTGGTGGCGATGGTCACCGCGCCGGGCCGCCCGGCCTGGGCGATGATGAAGGCTTCCTGCTCGTGATAGCGGGCGTTGAGCACGTGGTGCGGCACGCCCTTTTTCTTGAGCAGGGCCGAGAGCGTCTCGGATTTCTCGATGCTCACCGTGCCGACGAGAACCGGCTGCTGGCGTTTGCGGCATTCTTCGACGAGGGCACCGATCGCCTCCGATTTCTCGCGCGCGGTGCGGTAGACCTCGTCGTCGCTGTCGACGCGCACGCACGGCATGTTGGTCGGCATCTCGACCACGTCGAGGCGGTAGATCTCGCCGAATTCCGCCGCTTCGGTCATCGCCGTGCCGGTCATCCCGGCGAGCTTGGGATAGAGGCGGAAATAGTTCTGGAAGGTGATCGAGGCGAGGGTCTGATTCTCCATCTGCACCGACACTTTCTCCTTGGCCTCGAGCGCCTGGTGCAGACCTTCGGAGTAGCGCCGCCCTTCCATCATGCGGCCGGTGAACTCGTCGATGATGACGATCTTGTCGTCCTTGACGATATAGTCGGTGTCGCGGGCGAACAGCTTGTGCGCCCGCAGCGCCTGATTGACGTGGTGGACCAGCGAGACGTTGGCGATGTCGTAAAGATCGCCGGTCTTGAGCAACCCGGCTTCGCGCAGCAGGGTCTCGATATTTTCGGCCCCGGCCTCGGTCAGCGATACGGCGCGAACCTTCTCGTCTTTCTCGTAATCCTCGGCGGCGAGCCGGGGGATCAGCCGGTCGACGGCGATATAGTCCTTGGACGAATCCTCGCTTGGCCCCGAGATGATGAGCGGCGTGCGCGCCTCGTCGATCAGGATGCTGTCGACCTCGTCGACGATGGCGAAATTGAACGGCCGCTGACACATATGGTCGAGGCGGAACTTCATGTTGTCGCGCAGATAGTCGAAGCCG
>JACQAF010000108.1 GCA_016195145.1 Rhodospirillales bacterium | reverse complement strand
GTCCTGCCGCGCACCCGCACCATCGCGGCAACTCTCGACGTGCGCGCGCGGACCGCCGGCCTGTTCACCATGGAGCTTGTGCCGACCGCCGCTGGCGACCCCCTCGTGCCGCCCGATCTGCCGTCGGCGGCAGTTGACGCGGCGATCCTGTCCGCCGAGGCGGCCCGCCTTCTCGGCGTGCGCGGCGGCGAGCGTATCGAGGCCTTCGTCAGCCGGAGCGTCGGCGAACGGACGGAGCGCCAGCGCATCGATCTTGCCGTCGCCGCCGTCCTGCCGGCCGTCGCTTTCGCCCGGCCGGCCTTGTTCGTGCCGGTCGATCTACTCGTCGCGACCGAGAATTACCGCGACGGCCTCGCCGTCCCGGCCTTCGGCTGGCCTGGCCGGGAGCCGACCGCCGCGGCGCCGGTATTCGCCGGATTCCGCATGTTCGCACGCAGCATCGACGACGTGGCCGGGATCGAAGCCTGGTTGCGCGGGCATGACATCGAGGTACGCACCAAGGCGGCCGAGATCGAGACGATGAAGGCCTTCGACCGCAACCTCGCCGCCACCTTCGCCATCCTCGCGGCGATCGCCTCGGCCGGATATCTGTTGTCGCTGGCGGCGAGCCTGTGGGCCAATATCGAGCGCAAGCGGCGCGATCTCAGCATCCTGCGGCTGATCGGCTGGCAGACGCTCGGCCTCGTCGCCTTTCCGGTTTTCCAGGCCGCGCTCACCGCCCTGCTCGGCGCCGCATCGGCGGCAGGATTGTTTCTCCTCGCCCAGGCGGCGATCAACCGCCGCTTCGCCGGCAGCCTGTTTGGCGAGGAATCGGTGTGCCGGCTGTTGCCCGAGCATTATCTTATCGCCTTCGCTGCGACCCTTGCCGCCGCCCTCGCCGCGGCGTCGTGGAGCGCCTGGCGGGCGAGCCGGATCGAGCCGTGGGAGGGATTGCGCGATGTCTGAGCGAAGCTTCCGTCTTGTCGCGCCATTGCGGGCGATCGCCTGCCTTGTCGCGCTGTTCGCGCCCGAGGCCCTGGCGCAAGCGCCGGCCGGGACATGGGATGCGCGATTCTGGAACCCGAAGCCGGCCGCCGACGATCTCATCCTTCCCATGCCGTGCGGCGCGGCGATGGCGTTCCGCCCCGTCGCGCTGCCGGCGGAGACGCCGCTGGCCGACAACGAGGTGCGGCTTGGCGACAGCCTGCCGGCCTTCGCCTTCACCGAGGGCTCGCGCGCCGAATTTCTTGGCGGCAGTTTCGGCGACCCCAAGCAAAAGGCGCGCCGGCTGTTCTATCTCGGCAAATACGAAGTCACCCAGGACCAGCTCGCGGCGCTGGGGCCGACCTGTCCGGCGCCGCAAATGGACGGCCGCCGTCCGGCTGGCGGCGTAACCTGGGCCGAGGCGGTGCGTTTCGCCGACGGCTATACGACCTGGATTCTCGCCAACGCCGCCGATAAATTGCCGCGCGAGGACGGCAGCGCCGGGTTCCTGCGCCTGCCGACCGAGGCCGAATGGGAATTCGCCGCGCGCGGCGGCGTCGCCGTGTCGCCGACCGATTTCGCCGAAACGGTTTTCCCGATGCCCGAGGGCATCAACGGCTATGTATGGTTCGCCGGCAGCGGTTCGTCGCGCGGGCGCGCCCAGCCGGTCGGCCTCAAGCTGCCCAATCCGCTCGGCCTCTACGACATGCTCGGCAATATCGACGAACTGGTTCTCGATCCCTTCCGCGTCAATCGCCTCGACCGTCTCCACGGCCAAGCGGGCGGAGCCATGGCCAAGGGCGGCAACTACCTGACCCCCGAATCCGAAATCCGCAGCGCCTATCGCCAGGAAATCCTGCCCTTCGACGCCAAAGGGCCGCGACGGGTGGCGACGGTCGGATTCCGCCTCGCCATTTCCGCGCCGGTGCTGACCTCGCCCCAGCGCTTGCGCCAACTGATCGACGAATGGCAGCGGCTGGCTGCCAGCGACGCCAGCCCCGCCCTTGGGTCGCAGGCGCTCGAAGACCCGCTGAAGGAGCTCGAAGCGATCACCGCCGCCGCCCGCGGCGCCGAACTCCAGCGACGCCTGCAAGGCCTCTCCCTCGTCATCAAGGCCAATATCGAAAGCCGCAACCGGCAGCGCGATCTTGCGGCGCGCGGCTTCGTGCGCCTGGGCGCCTTCATCGCCCAGAAGATCGCCGACGATCTGGTCCAGATATCGACCGTCGAGGGCGCGATCCGGCGTCTCAAGACGCTCGACACCGCGCCGGAGACGATTCAGCGCATGGAAGCCGGCCTCGGCAAATCCAGGGGCGCAATGGAGCACAATCTCGCCTATTACAGCGATCTCGTCATCGATGTCAGCCGCAGCTATCCGCCGGCGGTGCTCGACGCGCAGTTGAACGCCCTGGTCGTCGACCTGCGGGAGAAGAAGATCGAGCCGCTGGTTGATTTCGCGACCCTATTCGTGGAAAATACTAAGGAATACCAGAAGACTAAAAAGATCGACCGCGACGGAATTTTTCGCCGTCTCCGCCGTTAAACGGGTGAGTTCTGTAAACCGGGGGTAGAAGCCATGTTTTGGCAAAACCGCAGCGGCTTCAAGCCGCTAGCCGCGCTCATGGCGGCGATCCTGGCCTTGACGGCCTGCCAGGCCATCCCTCCCGACGATCCCCGCCTGTCGCCCGAGGAACGCCGGCTGCGCGAGCAGGCGGCCGATTACAATCGCACCGTCGCCGAAGGGGCCATCGCCGGCGCGGTTATCGGGGCGATCCTCGGCGCGGCGCTGGCAGGGCGCAACAATCGCGGCCAGGGCGCCATCATCGGCGCGGCGGCAGGCGGCGCGCTCGGCGCGGCCAGCGGCTATTACGTCGCCAAGCAGAAAGAAGCCTTCGCCACCGAACAGGCGCGCCTCGACAGCATGATTGGCGACGTTCGGGCCGATAACGCGCGGATCGAGGCGCTGATCGCCAACGCCCAGTCGGTGATCGCCAGCAACCGCGCCCAGCTCGAAGACATCCAGAAGCGCGTCAATACCGGACAGATGAATCGCCAGACGGCGAAGGCCGAGGTCGAACGGATTGAGGACAACCAGCGCGTCATCACCCGCACGGTCGAGAATCTGCGCAAGAAGGCCGACGAATACCGCGAGGCTTCGATGAAGACGAGCCAGCAGGGCGTCAATACCGGCCCGATGAACGCCGAGATCGGCGTCATGCAGGCCAATATCGCCCGTCTGGAGGCGGAACTGGCGGGGCTGACCGAGGCGCTTAACGTCAGCCGGCTCGGCTGACAGCGATGCGTCCCGGCCTGTCAGCCCTCGCCGTGTGCAGCGCGTTGGCGCTGGCGGCCTGCGAGACGACATCCGACGATCCCAACCGCGGCGGCTATTTCGGCGGCGTCGGGGGTCTGTCGGGCCAGTACCAGCGCAATATCGACGAGCGCAAGCGCGCGCTGGAGAACGAGCAGGACAAGAACCTCGCCCTCGAGCGCGCCGCGACCCGCCGCGAACAGGAGGCAGCGGCCGTCCAGAAACAGCTCGCCGAGGCGCAGACCCAGCTCGCCGCGCTCGATCGCGACGTCGCCGAGCTAAAGAAAAAGCTCGCCGAGGCGCGCCGGAAGGCGGGGGCGGACACCGCCCGCCTCACGCAAATGCAGCGCCAGGTCGCCGAGCTGGAAGCCGCCATCGAGCGCGAGAAGCTCGGCTTCGGCAACGAAGCAGAACGCGCCCGGCAGATCGAGGCGCTGCGCGTCCGCAAAAAAGCTCTCGAAGAAGAGATCGCGCGCGCCGTATCGCGCTGACCGCTTTGCCCTGAGGGGCGTTTTCCGCGCACCGCTCTTACGAGCCGGCGCAACTCCGTGCATCGACCGACACGGGCACGCGCTGGCGATCGAGAAAGGCCTTGAGCGGTGCGCTGGCGAGGGCGAAGGCGGCCTTTCCGCCGCCCTCGGGATCGAAGGTCGTCAGGGTGTTCACCCCGACCACCCGGCCGCATGCATCGACCAGCGGGCCGCCGCTATTGCCGCCCATGATATTCGCCGTGTGAGCGACAACCGGGATGCCGCTGGGCGAAGTCTGGACGGCGCTGATCTCGCCGCGGCTGAGAATAAGCTCGGGTGCGGCGATCTCTGAGCCGCTCACCAGTTCGTGCAACGCACGGTCCATGGCAATGACCCGGCCGGGATAGCCGGCGGCGACGACCGGATCGAGTTTCTCGCCGCGCATCGTGATGCTCAACGCACCGCGCGCCGTACCGCCACGGATCCGGGCGACGGCAAAATCCGGCCCGCCCTTGTCGCTCGACGAGGTCATTGCAACGATGTCGGCCAGAAAAGCCCTGCCCAATGCCTTGCTGGTGACGATCATCACGCCGTCTTTCGCCGTTTCGGCGACATGGCGGTTGGTGACGATCAGTTGAGGAGAGATGAAGAACCCGCTCGCAACGCCGCGCTCGGTAACGACGAACACCGTCGCGTTCTCAAGCTGCTGCACGAGGGCCTGGCTGGTCCGGCGCGGGGCGGTTTCCCCTGGCGGCGTAGCGACAGGCGGCGCGCTGCCGGCGAGCCCGCCCGCCGGCGTATCGCTCGACCCTTCGGCGACGCAGACATTGCCGGCGAGCTGCTGGCGCAGGCGCGCGATGCGTTCCTCCAGCGCGCGATTGAGATCCTGCTGCTGCGCGAGGCGTCGCTGCCGCTCCGCCCCCGGAATGCCGTCGCCGGGCGGCGGGCTGGCCGCCGGCGGAGCGACAACCACCGGCGCGACGGCGGCGCGCGGCTGCAAGAACAGCCAGTAAACAAGCAAAACGACCAGCAGCGCGACGAGCCCTAGCGCCAGCCAGAACCACGCCGGGTGCCTGTACCAGGGAACCGGTCCGGCGACCCTCCCCCCTTCGCCATCCGGCCCTCGTCCGCCGTCTGGCCTAGTCTCACTGGGCTGCATGCTGCCTCCGCGACCGTTCAACCCAGGATCGCGGCGCTATTCTGATCGAGCCGGACCGGCCGGTCCAGAGGCAGCATGACCTCCGGGCCCCGCCGCGCCGGTTGCGGGCGGGCGCGAAAGACTCCAATATCCGGCCGGCCGGTAATTCCGCCGGCCGCTTTCCGGTCGGTCGAGCATGACATCCAGCGAACCCGCATCCAGCGTCGGCGAATTCGATTACATCGTGGTCGGCGCCGGCTCGGCCGGCTGCGTGCTGGCCAATCGCCTGTCGGCCGATCCGGCGGTGCGCGTACTGCTGCTCGAAGCCGGCGGCAGGGACAATTATTTCTGGATCCACATCCCGATCGGCTATCTCTACACCCATAACAATCCGCGCACCGATTGGTGCTTCAAGACCGAGGTCGAGCCGGCGCTCGGCGGGCGGGCGCTCAACTATACGCGCGGCCGGGTGCTCGGCGGCTGCTCGTCGATCAACGGCATGATCTACATGCGCGGCCAGGCGCGCGACTACGACCAGTGGCGGCAGATGGGCAATGCCGGCTGGTCGTGGGACGACGTGCTGCCCTATTTCAGGCGCTCGGAAGATTACGTCCACGGCGCCGACGCGGCGCACGGCGCGGGCGGCGAATGGCGGGTCGAGGAAATGCGCCTGACCTGGGAAATCCTCGACGCCTTTCGCGACGCGGCGGCCGAGATCGGCATTCCCAAAACCGACGATTTCAACCGCGGCGACAACGAGGGCTGCGGCTATTTCCAGGTCAACCAGAAACGCGGCGTGCGCTGGAGCACGGCGACGGCGTTTCTGCGCCCGGCGACGGACCGGGCGAACCTGACCGTTCTCACCCACGCGCAGGCGAAATCGCTCCGCATCGAAGGGCGGCGGGCGCGCGGCGTCGAGTTCTGGCATCGCGACCGGCCGGCCTATGCCGGGGCGCGCGGCGAGGTGATCCTCGCCGCCGGGGCGATCGGCTCGCCGCAACTCTTGCAGCTTTCCGGCGTCGGCCCGGGCGAGCTGCTGCAGGCGCACGGCATCGCCGTGCGCCACGACCTGCCGGGCGTGGGCGAGAACCTCCAGGACCATCTGCAGATCCGGCTTGCCTACAAGGTCGCCAACACGCGCACCCTCAACGAGCGCGCCAACAGCCTCGTCGGGCGGATCGGCATGGGGCTCGAATATTTTCTTTTCCGGC
>JACQAF010000107.1 GCA_016195145.1 Rhodospirillales bacterium | reverse complement strand
TTGATGATCTTGCGCTCCATGGCGCCCACCGGCTCCGTCTCGCCGCCGCCTTTCTCGTCGCGGCCTTTTTCGTCGCGCCGGTCCTTGCCCGGTTCGCCGCCGCCCGGCAGCCCCGGCGGCCCGCCGATCGCCACCGGCGTCGCGGCTCCCAGATGCGTGCCCGGCGCCATCGCCGCGATATGAGCGGCATAGGCGATATAGGTGCCGGCGCTCGCCGCGCGCGCGCCGATCGGCGCGACATAGACCGCGACCGGCACCGGCGATTGCAGGATTGCCTGAACGATCTCGCGCGTCGAGGTGACGAGCCCACCCGGCGTGTCGAGCTTCAGCACCACCAGGGCGGCGTTTTCGTCGCGCGCCCGTTCGAGCCCGCGCGCGATATACCCCGCCGAGGCAACGCCGATGACGCCCTTGACCTCGATCTCGAATATCGGTTGCGGCGCGGCGGGTGGCGATGCCGGCGCGGCAAAGGCCGGCCCCATCCAAACGCCCGCCAGTAATGCGCCCCCGGCGGCAAGGCCGACCGCCAGCCGGGCCCGGCGCTGCGGTCCTGCGTCGGCGCATGCGAGGCGGTTAATAATCATCGCTTCCCTTTCGCCGGCGGTTCCGGGAAGGCGTGAGCGTTGACGCCACTACTGCGTGCGTTACCGCATCGTTTACATATTCATGTTAACCTAAGATTGTCGTTGCTGCACGATACCTCGGTGAACGGCGCCAATGCGGCTTATGGCCGGATGCCGGCCGTGCGAATTTTCCGCGCGCCCGTAACACCCTAAACCTAGGTCTAAGGCGCCGATTCATAATAAGGACAGTCTTCCCATGAAACCGGCCGCAACTGCCGAGAATCTTCGCCCGGATTATACGGTCGACCAGCCGTGGGACCGTTACACCGCGAGCGACCATCAGACCTGGCGCACGCTGTTCGAGCGGCAAGCGAAACTCCTGCCCGGCCGCGCCTGCGGCGAATTCATCGCCGGGCTCGACGGGCTCGGCGTCGCCGCCGACGGCATCCCGCATTTCGACCGGCTGAGCGACGTGCTGGAAAAAGCGACCGGCTGGCGAATCGTCGCCGTGCCGGGATTGGTGCCCGACGACGTGTTTTTCGGCCATCTTGCGGCGCGGCGCTTTCCGGTCACCTGGTGGATCCGCAAGCCCGCGCAGATGGACTATCTGCAGGAGCCGGATGTCTTCCACGATATTTACGGCCATGTGCCGCTGCTGATGAATCCGATATTCGGCGATTACATGCAGGCCTATGGCGCAGGCGGGCTCAAGGCCCTCGGCCTCGATGCCCTGGTCGGCTTCGATCTCATGCGCATCATGCGCACCAAATACCGCATCGACACCTTCCAGAAGACCTATTTCGCCATCGATAATTTCGATCAGCTCTTCGCGGCGACGCGCCCCGACTTCGCGCCGTATTACCGCACCCTGCGCACCTTGTCCGATATCGGCGCGGGCGAGGTTGTCGACAGCGACACGGTGCTCAATCGCGGCACCGGCGAAGGCTGGGCCGATACGCCCGATACCTGATCCGGCCGGTTCCGGCGGCGCACGCCAGCCTTGGCACGCCCAACTTGACAGTGCGGCACATTTAAAATACCAACTAGTTGGTTTAATTATAATGGGGCGGGCGCTCGCCCGTCCCCGCTTCAAGGAAGAACACCGATGTCATCCGCAGAACCGAAAATCGAGGTCTTCTGGGTCAGCGGCAGCCCGTTTTCATGGCGCGTCCTGCTGGCGCTCGAGGCCAAACGGCTGCCTTATCAGTCGAATTTGCTGCAAGCATCCAAGGGGGATAACAAGACCCCGGGCTATCTTGCCCTCAATCCGCGCGGGCGGGTGCCGACGCTACGCCACGGCGATGTCGTGATCTACGAATCGCTCGCCATCCTCGCCTATCTCGACCGTACCTTCCCGGACGTGCCGTTGTTCGGGCGAACGGCGCAGGAAACGGGGCGAATCTGGCAGGCGATCTCCGAATTTACTTCCTATACGAGCCCGCCGATGACGAATGTCGCGCGGCCTTTGCTGTTCGGCAAACAGGGCGAGGAAGAGGCCGCGATCCGCAGCGCCGCGGCGGTCGTGCACGACGAATTTGCCCAGATGGAAAAAACCTTCGACGGCAAAACCTGGCTGGCTGGCGACGCGATGACGGCGGCCGATCTCGCCGCCTATCCGATGTTCCAGCTTCTCCTGCGCGCCGCGGCGAAGGACGAGGCGAAACCGCTCGACCTCGGGCTTGCGCCGCTCGACGAGCGCTATCCGCGGCTGGCCGCATGGATGGGCGGCGTCGAAAAACTGCCCGGCTATGCGCGCACCCGGCCGCCGCACTGGAACTGACGCCGGCGGCCTTGACCGGCCGCGAGAAGCCGTAGCATGTGTACCGGCCCGGGGCCTCTGCGCCCCGCGGCCGGCAATCTCGCATGGCGGGAGCGGAACCAGGATGGGACGGCGAAAGGGCAAGGATACTGCGGCGACGCGCGACCGCCTGCTGGCGGCGGCGCAACGGCTGATCCTCGCCCAGGGTTTCGCCGGCACCACTGTCGACGATATCTGCGCCGCCGCCGGCCTCACCAAGGGCGCGTTCTTCCACCATTTCGACAGCAAGGAAACGCTATGCCGGGCGGCGGCCGAGAGCTGGGCGCAGCAGGGCACCGACATGTTCGCGGCCGCCCCGGCCTTCGCCCGCGACGATCCGCGGGAACGGGTCCTCGACTTCGTCGATTTTCTTGCCGCGCGCATCGTCGATCCTGCGATGCCGTTCGGCTGCCTGATCGGCGCGCTATCGCTGGAGACCGCCGAGACCGCGCCGAAAATCCAGGCTGTCTGCGCCCGGACATTCGATGCATCGGCCGCCGCCTTCAAGGTCCATCTCGACGCGGCCAAGGCGCAGTACGCGCCCGCCGCCGACTTCGACACCTGGGATCTGGCCTATCATCTCTTCGCTGTATTCGAGGGAGCGATGGTGCTCGCCAAGGCGTCGGGCGACCGGCAGATCGTGGCGCGGCACCTTAACCTTTACCGCGAACATCTCAGCCGCCTGCTCGGTACGGTCGAGAAACGCACGCCGCGCCGGCGGCGCAAGGCGTCCTAGGCTGCGCCTCGCACGGGGGCATCGCCATGGCGCGTCGTCTTGACAATCCACCGACCGCGTGTCGATGATTACCGGACGTGGGTTGCATGACCCGATCCGCCGACGACGATCCGCGGATCTCTCAAATCATGCAGATATTGAGATCATCGGATACAGGGGAGCGGAATATGAAAAAGCTCGCGATATTGCTGTTGGCCGGCGCGATGTCGGTCGGCGCGCCCGCCGTCGAGGCGGCAACGCCCAAGGACACCGTGGTGATGGCCAAGCAGATCGACGATATCATCTCGCTCGATCCGGCCGAGTCGTTCGAATTTTCCGGCAGCGAAGTCGCCGGCAATATCTACGACCGGCTGATCGATTACGATCTTAATGACGTCAGTCAGCTGCGCGGCCAATTGGCCGAAACCTGGTATATCGGCAGCGACGGCAAGACCTATACCTTCAAGTTGCGCCGCGGCATCAAGTTCGCCTCGGGCAACCCGATGACCGCCCGCGACGCCGAATACTCGCTGCAACGCGCGGTCATCCTCAACAAATCGCCGGGCTTCATCCTCACCCAGTTCGGGTTCACCAAGGACAATGTGAAAGAGCGGATCAAGGCGACCGACGATTACACGCTGGTCATCCAGACCGCCGATGAAGTTGCACCGACGCTTTTCTATTACTGCCTGACGGCGGTGGTCGGCGGCGTTATCGACAGCAAGCTGGTCCAGAGCCACGAAAAGGATGGCGATTTCGGTAACGCCTGGCTCAAGACCAATTCGGCCGGCAGCGGCCCGTTCAAGCTCGTCAGCTGGAAGGCCAACGAGGCCTATACGCTGGAGCGTAACGACAATTACTGGGGCGGCAGCAAGCCGTCGATCAAGCGTGTGGTCGTCCGCCATATCGCCGAACCGGCGACCCAGCTTCTTCTGCTGACCAAGGGCGACATCGATTATGCCCGCAACCTAACCAAGGACCAGATCGACGCGGCGAAGAAGGATGGAAATCTTGCCATCCAGAGCGGCCTCAAGGGTGCCATTCTCTATCTCGGCCTCAACCAGAAGAACCAGTATCTCGCCAAGCCTGAGGTACGCGAGGCGCTCAAATACCTCGTCGATTACGACGGCATCGAGAAAAACATCGTCGGCGGCCGTTTCGCCGTGCATCAGGCGTTCCTGCCCAGGGGTTTCCTCGGCGCGATCGACGACAAGCCGTATAAATACGACCTCGCCAAGGCCAAGGCCCTGCTCGCCAAGGCGGGGCTGGCCGACGGCTTCCCGGTGACTATGGACGTGCGCAACGGCTCGCCCTACACCGACATCGCCCAGGCGGTCCAGGCGAGCTGGGCCCAGGCCGGCGTCAAGCTCACGCTCATCCCCGGCGATGGCAAGCGAACGCTGACCAAGTATCGCGCCCGCGATCACGACATCTATATCGGCCAGTGGGGGCCGGACTATCAGGACCCGCACACCAACGCCGAAACCTTCGCCATGAACGTCGACAATAGCGACACGGCGAAGTCGAAGACGCTGGCGTGGCGCAATTCCTGGGATATCCCCGAGATGACCAAGGTGACGCTCGCCGCTTCGCGCGAGAAAGACGCCAAGAAGCGCGCCGCCGCCTACGAAGCGATCGAGCGCGAACATCAGAAGACCTCGCCCTTCGTCACCATGTTCCAGGAGACCGAGGTCGCCGCCCATCGCAAAAACGTCGATGGTCTGATCATCGGTCCCAGCTTCGACAACAACCTCTATATGGCGCTCAAGAAGAAATAGGCAGTGCCGACCGGTTCTGCCGCCGGAACGGTCCCGCCGGGGAGGAAGCATCGCTTCCTCCCCGGCGCAGCGTTTAGCGCCACGTTCCGGCTTATCCTCGCTGTTCTGCTGACCTTTTTCGGCCTGCTGCTGGTCACCTTCCTGATCGGCCGCGTCGTGCCGATCGACCCGGTGCTGGCTGCGGTCGGCGATCGCGCGCCGGCCGAGGTTTACGAACGGGTGCGCAGCGAACTCGGCCTCGATCTGCCGCTTTACCACCAATTCTATATCTACGTGGTCAAGGTGCTGCAGGGCGATTTCGGCCGCTCGGTTTCGACTTCGAATCTGGTCATCGACGATATCGCGCGGTTTTTTCCGGCGACGCTCGAACTGGCGACCGTCGCCACGATCATCGGCGTCGCCCTTGGGATTCCAATGGGGGTTTTCGCCGCCGTCCACCGCGATCGCTGGCCCGATCAGCTGATTCGCGTCGTCGGGCTGGTCGGTTATTCGATCCCGGTGTTCTGGCTCGGGCTGGTCGGCCTGGTCGTGTTCTATGTCAAACTCGGCTGGGTCGCCGGGCCGGGCCGGCTCGATATCGGCTTCGAAGACATCGTCCAGCCGGTGACCGGGGTGATCCTGTTCGATTCGGCGATGGCTGGGGAATGGGACGTATTCGTCAACGCATTCGACCATGTCATCCTGCCGGCGGCGATTCTCGGTTATTTCTCACTCGCCTATATCAGCCGCATGACCCGCAGCTTCATGATCGAACAACTGCGCCAGGAATACGTCACCACCGCCCGAGTCAAGGGCATGAGCGAGGCGCGCGTGATCTGGCGTCATGCGCTTGGCAACGTCATGGTGCCGCTGATCACCGTCATCGCGCTCAGCTACGCCCAGCTCCTCGAAGGCTCGGTGCTGACCGAAACCGTCTTCGCCTGGCCCGGTCTCGGCCAGTACATCACCAACTCGCTGCTGAATGCCGACATGAACGCGGTCCTCGGCGGCACCATCGTCGTCGGCTGCGTGTTCATCGGGATCAATCTGCTGTCCGATTTGCTTTACCGGCTGGTCGACCCGAGGGCGCGATGAACACCGGCGCGACCCCGAGCGGCCTGCGCGCCTGGCTGCTGGCCGACGCCCCTCATTCGCGCGTCCAGGCCCGGCTCGGCCAGGCCTATGCCGCCTGGCGCGCCTTCCTCGGGAATCCGCTGGCCCTGATCGGTCTCGGCATCGTCGTCGCGCTGATCGTCGCCGCGATCATCGCCCCGGTCCTCGCCACCCACGATCCGTTCGCGCAGAATCTCGACCAGCGCCTTCTGCCGCTCGGCCCCGATAACTGGCTCGGCACCGACGAGCTGGGCCGCGATATCTGGTCGCGCATCGTCTATGGCGCGCGCATCACGCTCGCCATCGTCGGGCTGGTGGTGGTTATCGTGGCGCCGCTCGGCCTGCTGGTCGGCACGGCCTCGGGTTATTTCGGCGGCTGGGTCGATGTCGCGATGATGCGCATGACCGACATCTTCCTTGCCTTCCCGCGCCTGATCCTCGCCCTCGCCTTCGTCGCGGCGCTGGGGCCCGGCATCGAGAACGCGATCATCGCCATCGCCATCACCGCCTGGCCGCCCTATGCGCGCATCGCGCGGGCCGAAACGCTAACCGTCCGCAATAGCGACTTCATCAACGCCGTCCGGCTCCAGGGCGCCGGGCCGACGCGCATCGTCTTCGGCCATATCGTGCCGCTATGCCTGTCCTCGGTGATCGTGCGCATCACCCTCGACATGGCCGGCATCATCCTCATCGCCGCCGGGCTCGGTTTCCTCGGCCTCGGCGCGCAGCCGCCGTCTCCCGAATGGGGGGCGATGATCTCGTCGGGACGTAGATTCCTCCTCGATCAATGGTGGGTCGCCACCTTCCCCGGCATCGCCATCTTCATCGTCAGCCTGGGCTTCAACCTGCTCGGCGACGGCCTGCGCGACGTACTCGATCCGAAGAGCCAATGACCGACGGCAAAACCGACCGCGCGCCGTTGCTGACGGTGGACGATCTGTGGGTGCGCTTTCCCGGGCGCACCGGCACGGTCGAGGCCGTGCGCGGCGTCAGCTTCCAGGTCGGCCGCGAAAAGCTCGGCATCGTCGGCGAATCGGGATCGGGCAAGTCGGTGACCGGCCGTTCGATCCTGCGCCTGATCCAGCCGCCAGGGCGGATGAACGCGCGGCGGATGCTGTTCGACGGCGTCGATCTCGCCTCCGCTGGCGAACGCGCCATGCGCGAAATTCGCGGCCGGCGCATCTCGATGGTCATGCAGGACCCTAAATTCTCGCTCAACCCGGTGATGACCGTCGGCGACCAGATCGCCGAGGCCCATCGCGTCCATCACCGGGCGAGCGCCGCCGAGGCGCGCCGCCGCTCGCTCGATATGCTCGCGGCGGTCCGCATCCGCGACCCCGAACGCGTTTACGACGCCTATCCGCACGAAGTTTCGGGCGGCATGGGCCAGCGCATCATGATCGCCATGATGCTG
>JACQAF010000106.1 GCA_016195145.1 Rhodospirillales bacterium | reverse complement strand
CTATATCACCCGGGCGATGGATTATTTCGATCTCGCCGCCGAGCGCGGCGGCGTGCTGGCCGAGGCGTTTCGCGGCACCAAGACGCGCTTTTGCATATTTTCGTTCACCAGCGACTGGCTGTTCCCGACCGCCGAGAGCCGGGCGCTGGTCCACGCCCTCAACGCGGCCGCGGCCAATGTCAGCTTCGTCGAGGTCAAGACCGACAAGGGGCATGACGCCTTCCTGCTCGACGAACCGGAGTTTTTTGCCACCCTGTCCGGCTTTCTCAACGGCGCGGCCGAACATCGCCGCCTGAAGCGCCCATGAGCGTGCCCCCGGCGGCCACGTCGCGTGCGCGATCCTCGATCCGCGTCGATCTCCAGGTGATCGCCGACATGGTGGCGTCCGGCGCGCGGGTGCTCGATGTCGGCTGCGGCGACGGGGCGCTGCTCGATTATCTCGTCCATTTCAAGCAGGTCGACGGGCGCGGCATCGAGCTGTCGCAGGCCGGGGTGAACGCTTCGGTCAGCCAGGGCCTGTCGGTCATCCAGGGCGACGCCGACACCGACCTCAAGGACTATCCGTCCAACGCCTTCGACTATGTCATCCTATCGCAGACCCTGCAGGCGACCTACGATCCGCGAACCGTTCTCGGCCACCTCGTACGCATCGGCCGGCGGGCGATCGTCTCGTTCCCCAATTTCGGCGTCTGGCACGTCCGCCTGAAGCTCCTGTGGCACGGCAAGATGCCGGTCACCGATTCTCTCGACACCGCCTGGTACGAGACGCCGAATATCCATCTGTGCACGATCGACGATTTCGTCGAGCTGTGCGACGATCTCGGCATTGTCGTCGAGGAAGGGATGGTGCTCGACGCCCGCGGTCGGCCCAAGGGCCTGCGCGCGCCGGGAATCCTCGCCAATCTCCTCGGCGAGCAAGGGCTGTTCGTCCTCCATCAGCGCTGACCGGCATCGCAGATACGGCTATACCGCGTGGGCATTGCGACTGGCCGTTCCGGCCTGCGCTATCCGCGATGGGCCAGCCCCGGCGGCGCCACGGCCGGCTGACGCCGGCGTATCGCCGATGCGAGAACCGTCGTCGGCGCATAAAGCGTCTTGCTCGCCTCGACCATGACCACGCCGGCAAAGCGTGGGAACCAGCGTGCGCCGGCCCGCTCCCACGCCCCGGCCGAGGTCAGCCACAGCCGCGAGGCGAAGGGCGGCGTATAGAGGGCCGTGCTAGTTTCGAGCGGAGTAAACAGATTGTCGCGCAGCAGCCGCGACAACTGGCCTGTCGTATAGGGATGACCATGGCCGAACGGGGTCCGGTCGAGCCGCGCCCAGATGCCGCGGCGGTTCGGCGCGACGACGATCAGCCGGCCGTTCCCCGCCAGTACCCGCCAGATTTCGCGCAAGAACGGCCGCAACTGTTCGGCATGCTCGATGGCATGGACCAGCAACACCCGGTCGACCGACATGTCGGGCAGCGGCAGCTCGGCCTCTTCGACCAGTGCTGCCGCGTTCGGCCCTTCATACGGCCAGTGGAGCACCCCTTGCGCCCCCGGCATCATGGCGATGACGCGGCCAGCCTCGGCGGCGAATGGGCGCAGATACGGCGTCGCGTAGCCGAGCCCGAGCACGCACTGGCCGGAAAGATCGGGCCACATCGCCCGCAAGCGCCGGCGGATGATTCGCCGCGCCGCCTGGCCTAGCGACGAGGCGTAGAAATCCCTGAGATCGACGACATCTGTCCACATCGTAACGCAACGCAGTTGATCCGCTCCGGCGCAGTCTAGCACAGGATCGGCGACTATCCCTGCGGGCTTCCGCGATATAAACTGGGCCTATCGCCCGTCGGCGCCAAAAACAAGGCAGGGATCGCTCTGGAACCGATCAATCATCTGACTGTTTTCATTCTGCTCGGCGCCGCCCTGGTGATGCTGAGCATTCTCGCCGGGACGTTGTCGTCGCGCCTCGGCGCCCCCCTCCTCCTCGTCTTTCTCGGCTTGGGCATGCTCGCCGGCGGGGACGGGATTGGCGGCATCGTCTTCGACAATTTCCGTGCGACATATCTTGTCGGCAGCACGGCATTGGCGATCATCCTGTTCGATGGCGGCCTACGCACGTCCCGCTCGACCTTCCGGCTGGCGCTGTGGCCGGCCCTCAGCCTCGCCACTTTCGGGGTGATCGTTACCGCCGGCATTGTCGGCGCGGCCGCCGCCCTTTTTCTCCACCTCTCCTGGCTCCAGGCGCTTCTCGTCGGGGCGACCGTCGCCTCGACCGACGCGGCGGCGGTTTTCCTTCTGCTCCACAGCCGCGGCACCGAGATCAAGAAGCGGGTCAGCGCCACGCTCGAAATCGAATCCGGCCTCAACGATCCGATGGCGATCTTCCTCACCATCGCCTGCGTCGAACTGCTCATCACCCCCAACCTGACGCTCGACTGGCACGTCGGTCTGTCTTTCGTCGTGCAGATGGTCGGCGGGGCGGTGATCGGGATCGCCGGCGGGTTTCTGCTGCTCGCCCTGATCAATCGCATCGACATTGCCGCCGGCCTTTATCCGATTCTCGCCGCGGCCGGCGCGCTGGTTATTTTTTCCGGCGCGCAGCTCGCCGATGCGAGCGGCTTTCTCGCCGTTTATCTTGTCGGCCTGGTGCTCGGCAACCATCGCCATCGCGCCCATCAGGTGATCAGCCGTTTTCATGACGGCCTTGCCTGGCTGGCCCAGATCGTCATGTTCCTGCTGCTTGGCCTGCTCGTGAACCCGTCGGCGCTGCTCGGCAATCTGTGGGGCGAGCTTGCCGTCGCCGCGACCCTGATCGTTCTCGCCCGCCCCGTCGCCGTGTGGCTTGGCCTCATCCCCTTCCGCTTCAGCTGGCAGGAAAAGACGTTCATGGCCTGGGTCGGCCTGCGCGGCGCGGTGCCGATCTTCCTCGCTTCGATCCCGGTGCTCGCCGGCGTGTCGGCGGGCATGACCTATTTCAACGTCGCATTCGTCGTCGTGCTTGCCTCGCTGGTTATCCAGGGATGGACGGTCGGCTGGGCGACGCGTTTTCTCGGGCTTGAGGTGCCGCCGCCGCCCGAGCCGCTGGAACGCCACGAGATCGATCTGCCGTCGTCATCCGATCGCGACGCGGCAAGCTGGCGCGTCGCCGCGCACAGCCCGGCCCTCGATGCGCCGTTCGCGCAGCTATCCCTGCCCAAGCGCACCCGCGTCATCGCCGTCATCCGCGACGGCGCGGTGATGAACCGCGCGACGCTCGAACGGCTCCAGGTCGACGATTACATCATCGCGCTCACCCCGCCCCAGCACGTGGTGTCGCTCGACAAGCTCTTCGCCGCGCGCCCCGGCGCGGGGCCGGGTCCCGGCACGGCCGAGCTTGGCGAGTTCACCTTCGATTCCGACGTGACCCTCGGTCGCCTGTGCGGGATGTATGGCGTGCCGTTCGAGCCGCTCGACGGCGGCAAGACGCTGGCCGAGTTTCTCAAGTTGCGGCTTGGCGACACCATCGTCGTCGGCGACCGGGTTCAACTCGGCCCGGTCGAGCTGGTGGTTCGCGAGATTACCGAAGATGGCATCGTCAAGGTCGGGCTCGAGGTCATCCCGCCGGCCGAGCGCCTGCCGATCCTCCGCTTCGGACGCTGGGTCCGCCGGCGCGGGCAGGCCGCCCTCGGCTTCCTCACTCGGACCAGCTAGACTCGATATTCCCCTTTCGGATCGCCGGCTGCTCGGTTAAACCTTTAACCATGACCCTCGATATCAAGCGCATTCCCTGCCTCAGGGACAATTACGTCTGGCTGGCGCGCGAGCCGGCGAGCGGCGCCGTTGCGGTGATCGACCCGGCCGAGGCGGCGCCAGTCAAGGCGAAGCTTGCGGCGCTCGGCTGGCGGCTGACCCACATCATCAACACCCACCATCACGCCGACCATACCGGCGGCAATCTCGAACTCAAGGCGTGGAGCGGCTGCACGATCGTCGGCCCGCGCGCCGACCGGGCGCGTATCCCCGGCATCGAGATCGAGGTCGGCGACGGCGATATCTACATGTTCGGCGAGGAACCGGCGCGCGTATACGACGTGCCCGGCCACACGCGCGGCCATATCGCCTACTGGTTCGAGAAATCCGCCGCGCTGTTCTGCGGCGACACGCTATTCGCGCTCGGCTGCGGCCGGCTGTTCGAGGGCACGACGCAGCAGATGTGGACATCGCTGTCGAAGTTGCGCCGGCTGCCCGACGAGACGCGCGTCTATTGCGCGCACGAATACACCCAGGCCAACGCCCGTTTCGCGCTGACCGTCGACCGCGATAACGCCGATCTGCGGGCCCGCGCCCGGCAGATCGACGAGATGCGCGCCCGCGACGAACCGACCGTGCCTTCGCTGCTCGGCGAAGAGCGGGCGACCAATCCTTTCCTGCGCGCCGACGACCCCGCGCTCGCCCGCGCCATCGGTCTCGCCGGAGCCGACCCGGCGGCCGTATTCGCCGCGGTGCGCAGCGCCAAGGACAAATTCTGAACCCGAACGGAGTCGCATTCGATGAAGCTTTTCTATAGTACGGCCTCGCCCTATGTCCGCAAGGTCATGGTGACAGCGATCGAAACCGGGCTCGACAAAAAGATCGAGACCGTTCCCACCGCGGTCGCGCCGCACAAGCCCAACCTCGATTATGCGCGCAACAACCCGCTGATGAAGGTTCCGGCCCTGGTTACCGACGGCGGGGAAACGCTCTACGATTCGCGGGTCATTTGCGACTACCTCGATTCGCTGCATGACGGCGCGAAGCTGATTCCACTGTCGGGCGGTGGACGCTGGCAGGTCTTGCGCACGCAGGCGCTGAGCGACGGCATTCTCGACGCCGGCCTCGCCTGCCGCTATGAAACCGCGCTGCGCCCCACTGAAAAACAATGGCCGGATTGGCTCAGCGGTCAGCACGAGAAAATCAATCAGGGCTTCGATGCGCTCGAAGCCGATATCGATCAGCTTGGCGGACCGATCAATCTCGGACAGATCGCGGTCGCCTGCGCCATCGGCTGGCTGGAGTTCCGCAATGTCGCCGGCGATCTGCGCAAAAGCCGGCCGAAGCTGTTCAAGTGGTACGAGGCCTTCGCCAAGAGGCCGTCCATGGCGGCCACCGCGCCCAAGGCCTGACCGGCGGTGGCGGCGGCCGGCGCGACGAGCGAAGCGCGGGCGATTATCGATCGCCTCGGCCTCGGCCCGCACCCCGAGGGCGGCCATTATCGCGAGACCTTCCGTCATCGCGACGCCGGCGGCGCGCGCGGGGCGATGACCGCGATTTACTATCTCTTGCCGGCCGGCGAAGTCTCGGCCTGGCATCGCGTCGACGCGGCCGAGATCTGGCATTTCTATGCCGGCGCGGCGCTAGAACTGACGCTGTCGCCCGACGGCCGGACGACCGAGCTTCACCGCCTCGGCCCCGACATCGCCGCCGGTGAGCGGCCGCAAGTGACCGTTCCGCCGGGTTGCTGGCAGACCGCCCGGAGTCTTGGCGGGTGGACGCTGGTCGGCTGCACGGTCGGCCCGGCGTTCGAGTTTTCCGGCTTCGAAATGGCCCCAAGGGGCTGGCAGCCAGGTTGAAACGAAACGGGTTGCGACGTGCCTATCCGGGCCGGCGATGGCTATCGCGCCAGCGACGCCGAATCGAGCAAGCGTTTTGCCGGTAACACTACCCAGACCGTGGTTCCGGTTCCCGGCGTGCTGGCGATGCGCATCTGGCCGCCATGCATTTCGACCAGCGCCTTGGTGATCGGGAGGCCGAGACCCGATCCCTCGAATTTCCGCGCCAAGCTGCCCTCGACCTGGCCGAACGGTTTTAACGCCGTGACAATATCGCTCTCGGACATGCCGATGCCGGTGTCGATGACCGACAGCTCAAGCCGCCCGTCGCCGTTGACGGCGGCGGCGAGAATCACCTCGCCGTCCTTGGGCGTGAATTTGACGGCGTTCGACAGCAAGTTAAGCAGGATCTGCTTGAGCTTGCGTTGATCGGCCACCAGCAGCGGCAAATCGACAGCCGTTTCCTCCTTGAGGGTCACGCCGCCGCGGTGGGCCCGCTCGGCGACCAGCCGGAGGCATGACGACAAAACCGGGCGCAGCTCGACCAGCTCTTCCTGCAACTCCGCCTGGCCGGCTTCGATTTTCGCCATGTCGAGGATATCCCCGATGACCTGCAGCAGATGTTGCGCGCTGCCTTCGATATCGCGCAGATAATCGACATATCGCTGATTGCCCATCGGGCCGAACAGCTCGCGCAATATGATGTCGGTGAAGCCGATGATCGCATTGAGCGGCGTGCGCAGCTCATGGCTCATATTGGCCAAGAACTCCGATTTCGAGGCGCTGCCGATTTCGGCCTCCTCCTTCGCCTCGCGCAACGCGCTCTCGACCTTTTTCTGGTGGGTCAGGTTGATGATGAAACTGGCGATCAGCGGCCGGCCGCCAACCTCCACCGTCACCGAATTGATCGCCACGTCGAGCAAGGAGCCGTCGGCGCGCTTCAATTTCGTCTCGAAATACTTGATGGTCCCGGCGCGGTTGACGGTGACGAAATGGTGACGCCAGTCGCGCGGTCGCGTCGGCCCGGCCGATAATCGCCAACGGAAAGGGAATGATTTCGGCGAGGGCGCGAAACTGTTCTTCCGCCCCCGGCAGCGCAACCACCGGCGCCGCCGGGCGGCGGCGCGCGTCCGCGGTCGGCGCCACAAGGCGCGGCGCGGCGTAGCGGTCCCGATTTGGCGTCATTCGATTCCGGCCTCTGCGGATTCCCGGCTTTCGCGGCGGCGGGGCGGTTTCCCGTTCTCGGGCGCCAGTTGTACCGTCAATTTCCGTTTTCTGATCTTTGCCAATGGTCTCGTTAAACATTTAAAATTTTGATAACGCAATTAACCGAATTAAATAACGCTTATGCATTCAGCGATTCTTAGGACACATATGATAATCATCGTATGCACAATCTCGATGGAAGGATCGAAATACAGCGTATTTTGACTGAATCTGTGTCTCATTCTTCTACCGCTTTTGATCAGGACGAACCTTCTTATTGCCCGTAAGACGTACCGCATTAGGTTCAGGATCGGTGCCGATGGCGTTAAACCATGATAAGCGAGCGCCTGAAACGCGCCAGCGCCTGACTCAGCGTCAGCTGGACGAGGTGATCCGACGTCATGAGGAGTTCCAGGTCGGCCGCCCCGGCGGCCAGCGGGCGCTGCTCGCTCATCACGACCTCAGGGGTCTCAATTTCGCCCACAAGAAACTGGTCGACGCCGATTTGACCGGCTGCGATCTGTCGGAAGCGAATATGGCGGGCGCGATCCTGGTCAACGCCGTTATGTTCGCCTGCAATCTTAGGAACGCCAATCTTGCCGGGGCCAGCATGATGCGCGTCGATTTGCGCGGCGCCTTCGTGCGCGGCGCGAATCTGGCCAACGCCAATCTGTTCGAAGCCGATATGCGCGATGGCACGCTCGCCGCGCAGGATCGCCACGGCGAAATACGGGTCATCCGGGCGGGGCAGATTCCGACCGAAATGAGCCAGGCGACTCTCGCCAGCGCCAACCTGACCCGCGCCAAGATATCGGGCGCCGTCGCCATCCAGACCGATTTCACCGACGCCATCATGCGCGGGTGCAAGCTGGTCCGCGCCGATCTGCGCAACTCCGATCTGACCGGAGCCAATCTCGAAGGGGCCGACCTCACCGGCTGCGATCTGCGCGGCGCGGTTTTAAAGAAAGCCATGTTGGCCGGCGCGATCATGGAGCACGCCGAAACCGCCGGCGCCGACATGACCGGGGCGCTAAGCGACAAGGCCGCCGGCCGGCTGATCGACGAGCTCGGGCTGCCGATCCGCGAATTGCTGCGCCTGCATGCCGACTGGGTGGCGAGCCGGGGCGAGAAAGGCCGGCAACTCGATATCAGCGGCTTCGACTTACGCAAAGTCCCGTCGCTCGCTGGAGCCAACCTCTCGACCCTGCTCGCCCAGAACGCGGTGTTTTACGGCGTCGACCTCGAAGCCGCGCGACTGCCGGCGGCCCATCTCGAAGGCGCCGATTTGCGGACCTGTCGCCTACGCGGGGCCGATCTGCGCGGCGCCAATCTCCGGCAAGCGGTCCTGACCCGCGCCGATCTGGAGAATTGCGACCTCGGTCCGCTGGTCGTCGGTAAGGAGCGCTTCCTCGCCAGCCAGCTTGCGGAGGCCCAGTTACGTTATTGCAATCTGCGCGGGGCGAAGCTCAATCGCGCGAATCTCCGCGGGGCCGATCTACGCTATGCCAATCTCGAAGGCGCGGACCTGACCGACGCCGACCTGACCGACGTCAAGACAAGCTAGCGGGCGCCGCCGGCCGGCGCCGACGCCACAGATCGCGCGACGCCAGCGCCGCGCCGCCGACGATCAGCAAACAGGCAAGGCCAAGACGCAGGCTTGCCTCGGCTCGGCCAAACAGCACGAGCAGCAACGTCGACAATAGCGGCGTCATGTACGAAACCGCGCCCAGCGCGCGAATATCGCCGCGCTTGACCCCGACATCCCACAGATAGAACGCCAGACCGACCGGTCCGAGCCCGAGCCCGAGCGCCGCCAGCCATTCGCCGTCCGCCGGCACATAGGTCGTCTCGAAGGCGAGATGCGCCGCCAGCGCCAGGCGG
>JACQAF010000105.1 GCA_016195145.1 Rhodospirillales bacterium | reverse complement strand
GCGGCCCCGCCCGTATTGCGCGCAAAGCGCGCGACCATAAGGCGGGCGATCGCCAGCCCGAATCCGCCACGAGCATAAGGTTAGGATCATGTCGGATCAATCCGGCCCTGAAATAAAGCTGCCCGATCCGGTCGAGATGTCCCGGATGATGGCCCACATCGCCGAGCAGAGCCAGCGGCTGGTGAGCGAATTCGTCGCCCGCCAAGGTGAGACGCCGGGCGTCGGTATGTCCGATCCGCTCAATATCGGCCAGGCCTTCCTCGACATGACGGCGCGGATGATCGCCAATCCGTCGAAGCTCGTGCAGGCCCAACTCGCGCTGTGGCAGGACTATCTCAAGCTCTGGCAGACCACCACGCGGCGCATGTTGGGCGAGCCGGCGGAACCGATGATCGCCCCCTCGGAAGACGACCGGCGCTTCAAGGACGCTCTGTGGGACGAGAACTATGTCTTCGATTACATCAAGCAGTCCTATCTCTTGGGCGCGCGCTGGCTTCAGTCGACCGTACGGCAGGTCGAGGGCCTCGACGACAAGACCGCGAAGAAGATCGACTTCTACACCCGTCAGTTCGTCGACGCGATGGCGCCGAGCAATTTCGCCATGACCAATCCCGAGGTCGTCCGCGCGACCATCGAATCGGGCGGCGAAAACCTCGTCCGCGGCCTGTCGAACTTGCTCGACGATCTTGAGCGCGGCAAGGGCAAGCTGTCGATCAAGATGACCGATGTCGAGGCATTCGAGGTCGGCAAGAATATCGCCGTCACCCCCGGCAAGATCGTCTATCAGAACGACCTGATGCAGCTGGTCCAGTACGCGCCGGCGACCGAAACCGCGCATCGCCGGCCGCTGCTGATCATTCCGCCGTGGATCAACAAGTTCTATATCCTCGATCTGCGGCCGAAGAACTCGTTCATCAAATGGGCGGCCGAGCAGGGCCACACCGTGTTCGTCATCTCATGGGTCAACCCCGACGAACGCCTGGCGGCCAAATCGTTCGACGATTACATGGTCGAGGGACCGCTCGCCGCGCTCGACGCCATCGAACAGGCGACCGGCGAGCGCGAGGCGAACGTCATCGGCTATTGCCTCGGCGGCACATTGCTCGCATCCACCCTCTCTTACATGGCGACCAAGGGCGACAAGCGTGTCGTCAGCGCCACGTTTCTTGCCGCAATGGTCGATTTCGCCGATGCGGGCGAATTGTCGGTGTTCATCGACGAGGAGCAGCTCGCCGCGCTCGAAGAGCGGATGAGCGAAAAGGGCTATCTCGAAGGCCGCGACATGGCGACCACTTTCAACATGCTGCGCGCCAACGACCTGATCTGGTCGTTCGTGATCAACAACTACCTTCTCGGCAAGGATCCCTTCCCGTTCGATCTGCTCTACTGGAATTCGGATTCGACGCGCATGCCGGCGGCGATGCACAGCTTCTACCTGCGCAACATGTACCAGGAGAACAAGCTGTCGAAGGGCGAGGTGACGCTGCTCGACACGCGGATCGACCTGACGCAGATCGAAACGCCGGCGTTCATCCTCGCCAGCCGCGAAGACCATATCGCGCCATGGAAATCGACCTATGTCGCGACGCAGATCTATCGCGGGCCGACCGAATTCTGCCTCGCTGCTTCGGGGCACATCGCCGGCGTGGTCAATCCGCCCTCGGCCAACAAATACTGCCACTGGATCAACACCACGCTGCCCAAGACGCCCGATGCGTGGCTTGAAAGCGCCACCCAGCACCCGGGCTCGTGGTGGCCAGCATGGGACAAATGGGTCGCCAAATTCGGCGGCGACCAGGTCCCGGCCCGCCAGCCTGGCGACGGCAAACTGAAACCGATCGAGGATGCCCCCGGATCGTATGTTTTAGTCAAGGCAAACTGAGTCGAGCTGGACGAAGGCAAGAGAGACGAAGATGGACGGGAATCACGGCAAGCGAGTTGCGATCGTCGGCGCCACTGGCGCGGTCGGGCGCGAGATGGTCAAGGTTTTGCACGCGCGCCGCTTTCCGGCGCGCGAGGTCGCGCTGTTCGCCTCCGAGCGCAGCGCCGGCAAGACGGTGGCGACGCCCTATGGCGACAAGCCGCTTCTGCCCTTCACCCTCGAAGCCATGCGCGGCATGGATTTCGTGCTGATGGCCGTGTCGGGCGATTTCGCCAAGGCGCACGCCCCGGCGATCGCCGCGCAGGGCGCCATCGTGATCGACAACTCATCGGCCTTCCGCCTCGATCCTGCCGTGCCGCTGGTGGTGCCCGAGATCAACGCCGCCGCCGCGCACGGCCATCGCCTGATCGCCAATCCCAATTGCACGACGGCGATCCTGCTCATCGCCCTTTATCCGCTGTATCGCAAGTTCGGCCTCCGCCGGGTCATCGTCTCGACCTATCAGGCGGCGAGCGGCGCCGGCGCTCCCGGCATGCAGGAGCTTGAGGATGGCGTGCGCGCCTGGGCGGCCGGCGAGCCGGTGGTCAACCGCGAGTTCAAGTATCCGCTGCCCTTCAACCTCATCCCGCATATCGATCCGTTCCAGGATAACGGCTATACGCGCGAGGAAATGAAGGTGGTGTGGGAAAGCCGCAAGATCATGGACGCGCCCGACCTGCCAATCAGCTGTACTTCGGTGCGCATCCCGATTTTCCGCGTTCACGCCGAAAGCGTGACCGTCGAAACGGTCGAGAAGATCACGCCCGACGCCGCCCGCGCGGTGCTGGGCGCGGCCCCCGGCGTCAAGCTGGTCGACGATCCGGCGCAGTTCCGGTACCCGATGCCGCTTACCGCGACGGCGCGCGACGAGGTCGAGGTCGGCCGCATCCGCCAGAGCCTGGTGTTCGGCGAATACGGGCTCGACTTCTTCGTCTGCGGCGACCAGCTCCTCAAGGGCGCGGCGCTTAATGCCGTGCAGATCGCCGAAACGGTCCTCGCCCGCGAGCCGGTATCGGCATAAATATTATATAAATCATATATTTGACCTAGAATCGCCATTGCCATCCCCTGGCAGCGGCGGTTTGTTTTTTGGCGCTTGCCTGAGAATAAAATTGAATTTATAATTCATTCATTCAATACAGAGGCCTCGATGTGCCCCCGCCGCTACAACCGCCGCCGCCGCGACGAAGCCATGGCCGCCACCCGCGCCCGCATCCTCGATGCGGTCGTGGCGCTGCACGCCGAACGCGGCACCGTCGCGACGACCTACGCCATGATTGCCGAACGCGCCGATGTCGCCATCCCGACGGTCTACAAATATTTCCCGGCCCTCGCCGACCTTCTGCCCGCCTGCATCGGCCATGTCGCCGATCGGCTGCCGGGCCTCGGTCCGCATATTTTCGCCGGGGCGGAGGATACGACCGTGCGGTTGCGGGCGCTGACTCGCGCGGTATTCGCCCATCATCGCGCCCTTCAGCCGTGGCTGCGCTGGACAATCCACGAAGCCGAGGTCCTGCCCGAGCTTGGCGTGCAATACCGTCGCTTGAAGACGGAGCGCGCTGCCCTGATCGCCGAGGCGCTGGCGCCCGCGTTCGGCCATCGCCCGCCCGCCGCCCTGGTCGGCCTCATCGATACGATGCTCGATTTTTCGTCATGGCAGACGCTGACCGACGACCACCGGATGTCGGATCGCGAAGCCGCCGCCACGGTCGGCGATGCGCTCGTCGCCCTGCTCGACCTTCACCGCCCTGCCGCGATGCCCGACCGCGCGGCCCGCCCGCTTTCAACCAGGAGAACCTGATCATGGCGTTCATTCCGCCCACCGGCGACACCACCATCCACGAAATCGCGCCCGATACCTATCGCATCAGCACGCCGGTTCCGCCATCGGTCGTTCCCGGCGGCTTCACCTTCAACCAGTATCTGGTGGTCGACGACGCGCCGCTGCTGTTCCACGCCGGACAGCGCCGCCTGTTCCCGCAAGTGGCGGCGGCGATTGCGCGCGTGATGCCGGTCGAGCGGCTGCGCTATGTCGCCTTATCGCATTTCGAGGCCGACGAGT
>JACQAF010000081.1 GCA_016195145.1 Rhodospirillales bacterium | reverse complement strand
GTCCTTGTAGAATTCGGTGGAAGCGGAATCGAGCGCCAGCATGACGTCGTCGCCCGGCTTGTAGCCGGCGGCCTCGATCGCCTTGACGATGAAGGCGAGGGCCTCGTCGGCGCTCTTGAGATTGGGCGCAAATCCGCCTTCGTCGCCGACATTGGTCGCATGCCCGGCGTCGGCCAGGCGTTTCTTCAGCGCATGGAAAACCTCCG
Organism: Rhodospirillales bacterium; assembly: GCA_016195145.1. GTDB lineage: Bacteria > Pseudomonadota > Alphaproteobacteria > CACIAM-22H2 > CACIAM-22H2 > JACQAF01. The sequence continues at coordinate 5,197 of JACQAF010000081.1, read as the reverse complement.
ACCCCATTCGCACTGCGTCGGCCAGGGTCGGCGCGCCGACCGGCATGATCATGAATTCCTGGATGTCGATCGGGTTATCGGCGTGCGCGCCGCCATTGACGATGTTCATCATCGGCACCGGCAGGACGTGCGCCCGCGCGCCGCCGACATAGCGCCACAGCGGCAGGCCGGATTGCAGCGCCGCCGCCTTGGCCGCCGCCAGGCTGACGCCGAGGATGGCGTTAGCGCCGAGGCGGCCCTTGTTCGGCGCGCCGTCGAGCTCGATCATCGCGCGGTCGAGGGCAAGTTGATTCTCGACTTCGCGGCCCGACAGCACATCGAAAATCTCGCCATTAACCGCCGCGACCGCCTTGCGTACGCCCCTACCGCCATAGCGCGCCTTGTCGCCGTCGCGCAGTTCCACCGCCTCGTGCGCGCCGGTCGACGCGCCGGACGGCACAGCGGCGCGGCCGATAATGCCGGTCACGAGAACGACATCGACCTCGACGGTCGGGTTGCCGCGGCTGTCGAGAATTTCGCGGGCGCAGATATCGGCGATGGCGGTCATGGGAATCAGGTTCGATCCGTTGGCGGTTGAGGACCGCGCGGTTGTAGCAGGCGCGCGCCCGGCGCTCAACCGCAACCGCTGGCGCGCGCCTATTTTTTCCCGTCGCGCGGAATCACCATGCCGAGCAGCATGTTGACCCGCACGCCGTCATCCGACAGGGGCGGGATCAGCCGCTCGACATCGGTGAAATCGTTGGCTTGATGGCGCAGTTGCGCCCAGTGATGAAACGGTCGCCGGGACGCGACGATCCCCGCATAACGGGCGAGGACCTCCTCGCGATACAGGCTCATCGTCCGGTCGCCCACCATCCGGCCGGTCAGCTCCTCGCCGAACAAGGCGATGATCGCCGTGCCGACCAGCCGATAGATCAACCGCGCGCCGTCGGCGGACACGTCGACCAGAAAAGCATTCGGTAGCAATGCCGGGATATCGAGCGGATCGATATCGCCGCGCGCCGGCAGCACAGTGGCGGAGGAGGACCACCACGACCTCCGAAGCCGGCCCCCTGGCCCGCCCCTGCGGGTGGCGCCCCGGCCGGAGGCGCTCCAGCCGCGGCAGGCGCCCCGGCTGTTCTTGCAATCGCGACAATGCGTTTGAGGATTCCGACTGGCGAATCCGTCGCCTTACCGCGCCGAGACTGCGACATGCCGTCGTCCGGCGCGGAACGTCGTCGGGGGCACGAAAATCGTCAATGATCACGGGGCCCGAACCGGCGCTTGCCGTCCAGTCTCCAGCCGCAGCGTTCTTAATCGCCCTCTCCTCGCCTGACGACCATCCCTAACAGCATGTTTACCCGTTTCTCGTCATCCGATAGCGGCAGGATCAAACGTTCGATATCGGTGAAATCGTTCGTCCGCTCGCGCAGCCGCGCCTGGTGATAGAATGGACGTTGCGACGCAATGATCGCGGCATAGCGCACGTGAACTTCGTCGCGGTAGTCGTTGAGAGTCCCCTCGCCAACCGCCTGACCGGTCAATTCCTGCCCGAACAGGGCGGCCACCGCCGTCCCGGCAAGCCGATAGGTGAGCGGCCACCCCGCGAGCGGAACGTCGATCAGAAAAAGATGCGGCAACAAGACCGGAACGTCGAGCGGATCGATATCGCTGCGCGACGGAATTCGCCGCGTTCCGCGGCGACGCTGCCAGTATTCGTACAGCGCTTGAATCTTCGCATGACAATCGGACGGCACATTATCGTACATGGCAGTATCCAAAAGAACCCGCCTCCGACCCAACGCAGCAATTATCCTCTCGGTCGTAAATTTTGACGACTATATAATGTTAAACGATACGCCAATCCAGTGCGTAACCCAGGCGAGAGGACTGCTTGGCGGGCCGCCGCCTAGACGCGCAACTGATCGGCCAGGTCGCTGAAATCCCGGGCCGTGAAATCCCAGTCACCGGCCGGCCGCAGATCGGTTTTCTGGCCGGGGCCGTGTTCGGTCGGCCGCAGGACGAAGGCGGTGCGAAGGCCGAGCGCCTGAGCCGCAGCAAGGTCGCCATTATGCGCCGCGACCATCATCACCGCCTCGGGGCGCAGCCCAAGCAATGACGCCGCCCCGAGGTAAACCTCCGGCTGCGGCTTATAGCGCTGGAACGCCTCGGCGCCGAGCACGCAATCCCACGGCAGGCCGGCGCGCTTGGCCATGTTGACCAGCAGCGCCGTATTGCCGTTCGACAGGGTGGAAATGACGAATTGCCGCTTGAGCCGGGCCAGCCCGCCGACCGTATCCGGCCATGGATCGAGCCGGTGCCAGGCGCGGTTGAGATCGTCGCTCGCCGCCGCGTCGAGCGCGGCAAGCCCGAAACGCGGCTTCAACGCCTCGAGCGTCTCGCGATGGAGAACATCGAGGATCGTCCATTCGCGCGCACCGCCGCGCACCCGTTCCATCGATGGTTGATAATTCGCCCGCCAGGCATCGGCGAAGGCGGCGCCGTCGAGGGCGACGCCGATCTTTCGCGCCGCCGCTTCCGCCTCGCGCGCAATGCTGCCGCGCCAGTCGACGCAGGTGCCGAACACGTCGAAGACGAGGGCTTTTATACCGGCGATACCGGGGGCGGCCACGACATCAGGCCTTTACGACCTGCGTTTTGGCCAGACGGTCGAATTCCTGGAGCCGGGCAAGCAGCGCCGGCATCTCCTTGAGCGGCACCATGTTGGGCCCGTCGGACGGCGCGCGGTCGGGGTCCTGATGGGTTTCCATGAACACAACGGCGACGCCGACCGCCACCGCGGCGCGGGCGAGCGCGGGCACGAATTCGCGCTGGCCGCCGGTCGCCGTTCCCTGCCCGCCCGGCTGCTGGACCGAGTGCGTCGCATCGAAAACCACCGGATAGCCGGTTTCGGCTAGCACCGGCAGCGCCCGCATGTCGGAAACCAGCGTGTTGTAGCCGAACGACACCCCGCGTTCGGTGAGCAGGATCTTGTCGTTGCCGGCGCCGGAAATCTTGGCCGCGACGTTCTTCATGTCCCACGGCGCGAGGAACTGGCCCTTCTTGACGTTGATCGCCCGCCCGGTTTTCGCCGCGGCGAGCAGCAGATCGGTCTGCCGGCAGAGAAAGGCCGGAATTTGCAGCACGTCGACCGCCTCGGCCACCGGCGCGCAATGGTCGATCTCGTGCACGTCGGTCAGCACCGGGCAGCCCCATTTCTCGCGCACCTCGGCGAGGATCGGCAGGCTCTTTTCCATGCCGAGCCCGCGCGTCGCATTGGCCGAGGTGCGGTTGGCCTTGTCGAACGAGGTTTTGTAGATCAGCCCCATGCCGAGCCGGCCGCACATCTCGACCAGCGCGTGGCTGATCTCCAGCGCATGCGCCCGGCTTTCGAGCGCGCAAGGGCCCGCGATCAACGCCAGCGGCCGGTCGTTGCCGACAGTCAGATTGCCGATATGGATGTGGTGGGGTTTGGTCATAACATTCTGTTCACTTATGTTTCGAATCGTCATGCAAAATGCAGGAAACTAAGGCCGATCCTCTCGGATACGCGGGTGGTACTCGCCAGCGTCAGGCCCCCAATCGAATATTACCCCCCGATTGTTTCTCAGTGCATCGGCATACTCTGCTTCGAGCCTCAGCTGAATCGAATGTAACATGCGTGGCTTTTTCTTGCCTGCCAGTGACACATAGACATCGAGAACGTACGCGCCTGCCAGAAATTGATATTCCGTTCCATCGGATGGCTGTGAAAAGTGATGGTAAAATCCTACACCGTTCTCAGGGATATAAAGCCCGCTACCTCGTGTCACAACGTTCTTCTCGTCAGCATAACCCCAAACATTGAAGTTCTGGCTCGTTTCGCCGCGTCGCAGCCGGACATACATATTCTCCACCACCCACCCGCGTTTTGAGGTCGAATACATCAATGTTCGAAGAAAGACCTTCGAAACAGAATGCTCATGTGGCTTCGGGCGACCCTCCGGTCCAAAAAATACTACTGTAGGGTGCGTCATTCGAATCGACCCACGACGTAACAACGCGAGCCACGCCGTAAGAGCTGAAACGGCTAGCGCCAATACAGACACAACGAGACTAATTTCAGCTATCATTCTTGCCAGACACCGGCCTAGCCGCCTAAGTGTGCTTCGTCTGACCTTATCCTCGAACCTGGTTAGCGCAACAGCTTAACGCTAAAAATCCTCATACCGAACCGGTTGCAATAAGAAGGTTAAACCCTATTACACCAACCGGCTCTGGTCGATCGCCGCCTTGATGAACGAGGCGAAGAGCGGGTGCGGCTCGAAGGGCTTCGACTTGAGCTCGGGGTGGAACTGCACGCCGACGAACCATGGATGGTCGGGAATCTCGACGATTTCGGGCAGCTGGCCGTCGGGCGACATGCCGGAGAACACCAGCCCCGCCTTTTCCAGCCGCGCCTTGTAGTTGACGTTGACCTCGTAGCGGTGGCGATGGCGTTCGCGGATATTGGCGCCGCCGCCATAGATGTCGGCCACCCGGCTGCCGGGCCTGAGCACGCAATCATAGGCGCCGAGGCGCATCGTGCCGCCGAGATTGTCGCCGAGCGACCGGCGCTCCAGCGCGTTGCCGCGTACCCATTCGGTGAGCAGGCCGACAATCGGTTCCGGCGTCGGGCCGAACTCGGTCGTGCTCGCCTTGGCGATGCCGCACAGATTGCGCGCCGCCTCGATCACCGCCATCTGCATGCCGAAGCAGATGCCGAAATACGGCATCTTCTTCTCGCGCGCATAGCGTACGGCGCGGATCTTCCCCTCCGCCCCGCGCTCGCCGAAACCGCCGGGCACGAGGATGGCGTGCGCGCCGTCGAGCTGCTCGAACGCGTCGGCGCCGTTCTCGAAGATTTCCGCTTCCAGCCAGTTGAGCCGGACCCGCACGTTGTTGGCGATGCCGCCGTGGCTCAGCGCCTCGATCAACGATTTGTAGGCGTCCTTCATGCCGGTGTATTTGCCGACGATGGCGATCGTCACCTGGCCTTCAGGATTGCGGACGCGCTCGTTGATCTCGTTCCAGCTCTGCAGGCTCGGTGGGATCTTCGGCTGGATGCCGAAGGCGGCGAGCACTTCGTCGTCGAGGCCTGCGGCATGATAGGCCTGCGGTACGGCGTAGATGTTGTCGGCATCGCGCGCCTCGATCACCGCGCTTTCGCGCACGTTGCAGAACAGGCCGAGCTTGCGCC
>JACQAF010000080.1 GCA_016195145.1 Rhodospirillales bacterium | reverse complement strand
TCGCGGTCGACCACGCTGTCGATGCGCAAGCGTTCGATGTCGTTGCGGTCGCGCATCCGCCGCAGCCGGACATAAAGCGGCAGGCGCGGCCGGAGCTGTCGCGCGATCTCGTCGCTGGCGTAGTCGAGCAGGAGCAGGCGCGTTGCCGGCCAGCGGTCGATATCGAGCTGACGGAAACCGAGGGCGCTGGTGGCGTAAAACTCGATGCGGTGTTCGGGCAGCTCCGCGTCGCGATCGTCGAAATCGACATTGCGTATATAAACGTCGGCGTCGCGGATGGTGCCGTTGTCGTCGATGCGGCCGATGATCCGGGCGGTCGACCGGGTGACGAGAAGGTCGCTGCGCAGGGCGAATTTCGGCAACCGCCCCTGGGCAAGAACGCAAATCGTCGCGCCGACGACCGCCGTCGTCTTCGGATCGTCGATGCGCAGCTCGGCGTCGCGGAAGGGATACCAGTCGCCGACCCGGTAACGGTGCAGCGGGATCACCCGGTCGGGCGACAATGGCAGAAGCTCGCCGACGATCTCGCGCACCGCCGGCAGGCGGGACGGCCGGCCCGACAGCAGCAGGACATCGCAATCATAGGCGTGCACCGCCTCGCACAGCACGCGCATCGTCGTGTCGATGACCCGCCGGACGGTTTCGTTGATCGGCTGGACGCTGACCGGGAAGGAAACGCGGCGCAGGTCGAAATCGCTGCCGCCGCGGTTGCGGGCGGCCTTGTTGACGTAGTCGATCACCGCCCGGTTGGGGCGCGGCCGGTCGGCGAAAAAAGAATCGAACTCGCGCACCAAGTCGGTCGACGCCCCGAGGGCATCGTAATGTTCGTAATGGGCGAGCATGCCGAGGCCGATCGGACTGGCGACCTGGAGCGCGAATTGCTGCCGGCGGGCGGCGGCGAGCTTGTCGCTGGCGCTGAGATCGGCGCCGAACAGTTCCTGCATCAGCCCCTCGGGGGCGGCGACGCCGGCCTCGGCCATCGCCTGCTCGATTGGCGGCAGGACATGGCGCCGGATCACCGCGTGGAGGATATCGTCGCCGGCGGTGTTGAAGCCTTCGCGGAATTTCTGCTCGGGCGTCAGGATGGCGGCGCCGCCAGCGCCCTGGAACGTATAGTCGGTGACGATGAGGTCGGTAGTCCCGCCGCCGATATCGATCGAGGCGACGCACAGCGATCCTCCCGGTCGCTGGCGCAGGCGCGGGCGCAGCATCGCCTGTAGAAACGCATCGGCGTCGCCGCCGAAATTGCGCGCGATCTCGGTGTAAAGATAGACGATCTGGGTCGCGCTCGCCTCGTCCCAGTCGAGGGAGATTTCCGGCTTTTCGGTCGGCGCGAGGCCGAGCACCTCCCACACCAGATCGCAGGCGTCCGCCACCCGCTCGCGCAGGATGCGGCGCTCGGGCAGCGGCATGGCCGTCGGCATGGTCATGATGATCCGCCGCAGGCGGCGGCGGATCTGGTGCTTGCCGCGCCGCCAGCGATGGGCTGGAGAATTGATCATGTTGATCGCCTGGGCGAAGATTTCAGCGAGCGCGAACATCATCATGGAGCTGCGCGAATAAAGCGCGCGTACCGGCGGCAGGTTGGCCGGATCGTCGGCTTCCATCCGCCGCCGCGGCCGCCCGGCCTCGTTGACCAGCTGGGCGAAGGCGCCGTCCTTGGCCGGCGGGTCGATCTCGCCGTCGACGCCGCGACCGTTGAAATACCACGACTGCCGGCGCGGGCGTTCGTCCCACAGATAACGCTTCGGGCTCGACATGCCGGTGTCGCCGCCGGTTCCTTCGCGCAGACCGGCGAGGCGGATGGCTTCCGGCCCGACGCGCGCAATGGTCGGCCACATGAAGGCGTCGCTGCGCCCGGAACGGGGCGAGAGATGCATCTTGCCGAAGGACGGTTGGGCGAACTCGATCCGCGTCTCGAACGGTTCGTTATAGGTATATTGCGGGGCCGACAGGTCGCGCAGCTCCAGCCGCGAGGCCGATTGCAGCGCCGCGCCCCCGTCGGGATCGGATTCGATCAGGATGCCGCAGGTCCGCGAATTGCCGACATCGAGGACGAGATCGACCTCGATCGGGGTCTGGCGTGGCTCGGTGTCGATGTCGACCAGGCTGACCCGCTTGGCGAGGCCGAGCGAGGCGAGCAGGTCAAGCAAGGCGGCATAGACGGCAAGCTCCCGCCGGTGCGGCGCGCCAATTCCGTCCGCCATGCGGTCGTACATCTCGTCGTCGCTGAGCCGGCGCTTGAGGCGGCGTTCCTCGCGTTCCTTGTAAAGCTCGAACAGCCATAATTCGAGCCATTCCTGGTTCAGGAAATCGACAATGTGGCGCATCTCGTGCGCCAATGCGAAGACGCGGCCCGAACGGGCGTCCTCGGCCGACGGGCCGAGATAGGCGCGGTCTTTTTCCTCGGCCATCGGTTTGGTGTCGAAGGCGATGATCAGCCGGTGGGTGTTGCCGTCCTTGTCGGGACCGCCTTCGGTCGCCGTCAGGTCGACAAGGCGCATACGGCACCAATTGCCCGGGCCAAGACTGAACCCCGCCGGCGGCTCGACGCGGAAATAGGGTAGAGGCACCCAGCGGTCGAGGAAAACCTCCATCACCTCGTTGCGGGTGACGGAAAAGGTTTCCTGCGGCACGGTGTATTCCTTGCCGCCCTCGACGAAGTACAAGGCGCCTTTGTCCGGGTGCTCTTCGAGCAGCCGGAATTCGTCTTGTCCGTCGGGGCCGTCGGCGAGACGTTCGTAGAACAGCCAGGTCGTCCGGGTCTTCGCCGGCAAGGCGAAACCGAGGTCGACGAATTGCACGCCGGTCCGCGGAATAAGCGTGATCGGATCCGGATAGCCGCTTGGCGATTTAAGCATTCGGCAGCCCCATCCCCCGTTTGTTACTTATGGTTGCCGACTGTCTATAAGAGCCCAGTATCGGTTGAAAAACAAGCCGCAAGGTCGGTCGCTCAGCGTCGTAAAATGACGCTGAAGGTATGGCCATCGCCCTGTTGGCCCTTGCAAATCGCCTCGCCGCCGGCGGCGATGTCGCAGACGATGCGCGAGCGCTGGTATCCGCCTCCTAACGGGCAGCTGGGCCGATCTATTTCCTCGATCACCAGGCGGCGCGGGCCGTCGAAGCGCGCGACGGTTCTGCCCTTGCAGGTCTGGCCGGTGTCGGCTTCGGCGATTGCAGTCTGGCCGTTGCCTTTGGCATCGAATTCATATTCGGCGACCAGCGGTTGCTTGGTTTGAGAGTTGTAAAGGTCGGTCGTCGATCGCCAGCGGCCTTCGAGAAAGCCGAGATCGCCGGATTCCGCCGCACCCGGCGGCACGGTCAATGTGGGGGCCGGCTCGGGCGTGGCGGGCTCGGCTGGGGCTGTCTCGGGTGAAGTGGGCGCGGCTGGCCCGTCGGTAGGCACACGCAACACCGGTCCGCGGGGTTCTGTGCACGTGCGCAGAAGAAGGATGAGGGCAAGCAGCGCGACCAGTACCGCCAGGATGCGCCAAAGCCAGCCGAGCCAGTCAGTGCCGAGGATCGTTTGGCGCCAATCCGTTCGGGTCGGCGGCGGACCGGTCGGCGGCATGGGTGGGGGCACGAAGGCCGGTCGCGCGGGCAGCGGTGCGGGGGGCGGGGCGGGGCGGTCGATGCGCTCGCGCAGGACCGGCAGCACGGACGGGGTTTCCGCCGCCCCCGACGAATACAGGCCCCACAGGATGGCGACCGGCTGGTCGCCGATCAGAAACATCGCGCTCTCGTGTTCGACGACGAGGGCACGTCCGATGATTTCGGCCATCAGCGCGCCGGGCCCGGCGGGATCGGCTGCGGCAAGATCGGCGCGCAGCTTGGCAAAGCCGGACAACAGCGCGGCGACGGCCACGGCGATCTGCTCCTGTTGGGCGCGCGACGCCGTTGCCCAGTTCGTCGTCGGCCCGTCAACCGGCGCGAACCAGTCGATTTTGTCGCCGTTGCCATGCGCGGCCGGGGTCGCGAAAAACGCCGCATGGCGCGGGCCGAGGCGGGCGCGCACGACGGACACCAATTGGGCGTGGCTGTGATTGACCGGCTGGCCCTGCGCGCCGAGATGGCGCAAACCGTTCATCGGCGTGGTGGCGATCAGCGATCCGGCGGCATCGGCCATGATCCGGTCCGTCGTTTATTGGCTGGCGCCGGGCTGGCATTGCGGGGGGACGTCGGGCTGCTGGGTCATCTCGCGGATCAGCTCGGGCACCTGCATCACGTTCTCGGCGCGGACGACCTGGCCGCCGGTTTCGCTGGCGAGGCAGGCGGCCGGATTGTTTTCGGTCAGCGACACCAGGTTGATCTTGACGCCGGGCTTCGCTTGTTTCAGCCGGCGCGCTGCGGCGCACGGATCGCCGCCGCAGGTTTCGCCGCCGTCGGTGACGATGACGATGATCGCCTGCTCCTTGGGGCCGGCGCCGCCGACGATGTTGCCGGCGCGCTCCACCGCGCGGGCGAGCGGCGTTCCCTGGCCGGGGCGCAGGCTCTTGATGTACTCCATGATCTTTCCGCGTTCATTGGCCTTGAAGAAACGGTGATTGACCACTTCCTGACAACCGCGAAAGGCGATGAAGCCGATATCGACATCCGCCGGAACGCGATTGAGCGATTGCTCGATGCTGGCGCCCGCATCGTCGATGCGCTTGCGGCCGGGGCTGCGGACCAATTCGGCGAATCGCTGGGCGGCCGAGCGATCGCCGCCGCGCGCGCGACGGAGCAACGCCTCTTCCTCGGCCTGGGACATGTTGGCGGGCAACCACATGCTGCTCGATCCGTCGAGCACGACGACCACTTCGGGGGATTCCCATGGCGGACGCGGCGGCGGGCATTCGGCTTTTTGCGGCGGAGGCGGCGGAGGCGGCGCGGGCGGTGCGGGCGAAGGCGGCGGCGGCGATGATGGTGTGGGTGCGGGCGGCGTAAGGTCCGCCGGTCGCGACGGCGGCGGGGGCGGAATCTCCGGCGCGGGCTGAGTGGGCGGAACCGGCGGCAAGCTTTCGGGCGTGAGGATGCCGCCTGTGCGCGGCGGGGCCGGGCAACTTGCCCGCGCCGCATCGTAGTCGCGTTGCAGACGATCGAGTTCGGCGCGCAAAGCGGCCTCGCGTTCGCGCGCCTGGGCGAGGTCGTCGTCGCGGGGCGCCGGCGGAGTCGTCGCCGATGGAGCCGATGGAACGGCCGCCGGCGGGGTTGGCGTTACGGCGACGGGCGTCGGAACCGGCCGGCCGCTTTCCGGCCGCGCGATATCGGCGACGTAGCCGCGCAGCAGCAACCACAGGAGCAGCAGAAGCAGCAACAGCAACAGGGCCACCAGCAGCCACCGCAGCCATGGCGCGACGGCCGACAGACGATCGCGCCACGTGAGCGACGGCTTGGTTGGGGAGACCTCCGGCGCAGGCGGCAGGAACGGTGTTGGCGGGGCCTTGGGGTCCAAACTCTCATGCCCCCACAGCACCAGCACCGGCTGACCGTCGACGACGTAAACCGCATCCGGGCCCGGATGGGTCGTCGCCAGTTGCAGCATGGCGCCGAGGAGATTGGCTCCGCCAGCCTCGCCGGCTCGCACCAGATTCGCGCCCAGGGCGCGCAGATCGTCGAGCAATCGTGGCAGCTCGGCCTCGAGCGCGCGCCGGAGGTCGGGCGGCGCGTCCGCCAGCCGTTGGGCCGGGCCCGACATATCGGTGTACCAATCGACCGTGCCGGCCGCGCTGTCGACCGCCGGTTCGGCGAGCAATCGGCGATGTCGTTCGCCGAGGCGGGCGCGAACGACCTCCTGCAACTGTTCGAATGCTCCGATGGCAGGCCGGTTATGGGTGCCCAGCCGGCGAAAAGGCGCGACCGGCGTTGTGGTGACGAGCGTGCGCCGCAGCATTTGGGGCCCCGTTCCCCGGTCCGTGCAACCAGTCGTAGCGGTGAAAGTTTATTCCGCGCCGACGCCAGCGATGCTTCCGCGAGCAAACCATGAACGGCGCAAGGCGAGAGGCTATTCCGGCGCCGACACCCGCTCCGGATGACAGAGATGGCTTATTTCAGTTCCGCCCGCAACTTAAAGTTATGGCAGGCGCTAGCTGATCGGGAATTGGCATGATGCGATTGGGAGAGGCGAGTTCTGCGCCGGGGAACCGCGTCAACCGGCGATCCATCCGCGCCACTGGTGGGGACGGATCGCCGGTTTTTGCATTGCCGTCATGCGGCGCGCCCTTAGCGGGCGTACGGCAGGTACTGGGTCGTCGGCGAAGAAGCCAGCTTCGCCGCATCGTTGTCGTCAACCATGCCGACCCCGACCCGATAGCGGGTGCGGATCGGACCTTGCACGGGCATGTTGTAGTCCATGGCGTGGATATCGAGCGAATCGCTCTTGGTCGCGTCGACCGCGTTGGCGGGCGAACGCATAGGTTCGGCTGCGCGAGCCAGGCCGGCAGCCGAGATGACTATCAAAGATAAACCGAAGGCGAAGGCGTATTTGTGTGCGTTCAACGTAAACATGGCAATCTCCATTCTGGAAGTTGTCTCCGTTCTGGAAGCTGTTTCCAGCATGGGCACGCTAACAGCCACCGATTGCATAACCATTAAGATATAAGGTGTATTTCTTTTTTACTTATTCGGTATTTGTTTCGTCTGGTTTTATTCTCGATTTATCGAAAATTTTAAATAACGCGCCGGGCCGCGGAAGGCGGGCCGGGCGGCGGTCGACGGCCGGTGGAATATTCCGGCGTGGGCGGCGTTGTCGGGGCAGTTCGGCACGATTGCGCCGGACGCGACAACCCAAGGAGACGATATACCAATGAAGACCACCGCTTTTGCGCTCGCGGCAGCGCTCGTCCTCGTATTCTCGGCCGGCGCTTACGCCCAGACGGCGACTCCGGTCGTGCCGGCGAAGCCCGCCGCCCAGGCGCAGGCGACGCCCGCCAAGCCGGCGAAGCCCGCCGATGCGGCAAAGAAAGTCGATTGCCTCAAGGCCGACAACAAGAACATGGCCGAGTGCAAGAAAGAAATGCAGAAGAAGTAAAGCCGTTTGTCACTGCATCGCCCGGGGGTGCAACCCCTGGGCGATTGTTTTTTGCCCCAGCTGCGGAATTTGCTAGATATGGGGCATGTTCACGCTCGATGAACGTCTCGCCGCCGACACGGTCGAACTCGATCGCTGGTCGCTGTGCCGCGTTCTGCTGATGAACGACGCAGGATATCCGTGGCTCGTGCTGGTGCCCGAACGCGTCGGCCTGCGCGATCTCGACGAATTATCCGCGCCCGACCGGATGCAGGCGATGGACGAGATCGTCCGCGCCGCCGGCATCCTGCGCGCGCTGTTCCGGCCCGACAAGCTCAACATCGCCTCGCTCGGCAACCAGGTGGCGCAGCTTCACGTGCATGTCGTCGCGCGCTTCAAGACCGATCCGGCATGGCCGCGGCCGATCTGGGGCGTGCAGCCGCCGAAGCCGTATACGGCCGAGGCGCTCGCCGATTTTCGCCGCCGCTTCGCCGCCGCGCAGAAATAGGCGCGGGTCCGTGACGAGAGGAGAAAATGCGATGCGCGCCTTCGCCGATCTCCGACACGATAGTTTCCGTCTCATCGCCATTCTGATGCTGGCTGGGGCCCTCGCCGCGTGCGGCAAGGGCGACGGTCCGCGCCTCGACTACGACTGGACGATGCCAAATTCGCAGGGCGGCGCCGCCGGATATTAAGGCGCATCGGCGCTTTTCCCGCGTCAACAAGCGCGCTATCATCCATAGCCCAGTACCGCCTGCCCAGCATTGCCTGCCTTTGTCGCTGTTTCGCCGGAGCCGATCCCGTGACCGAAGCATCCGCCCGCGCCCCTATCGCGCCCATTGCCAATGTCGCCACCGCCGATTTCTCGGGGCTATCGCGACCGTTGCGCCTGCTGCTCAAGGCGGCGTCGCGGATCGAGGTCGGGGCCCTGACGGTCGCCGTCCCCAACGGCCGCAACTATGCGGCGATCGGCCCGCGGCCGGGGCCGCTGGCGGCGATCACGATCCGGCGCGCCGCTACGGCTCGCCGGGTGTTGATCGGCGGCAATGTCGGCTTCGCCGAATCCTACATGGATGGCGACTGGGAAACGCCCGATCTCGCCGCCCTGCTCGAACTCGCCTGCGCCAACGAACAGGCGCTGGGCGCCGCCCATTACGGCAATGCCGTGCTCCGCCTCTTGCGCCGCTTCCAGAATGTTTTCCGCGCCAATACCCGGCGCGGCGCGCGGCGCAACATCGCCAGCCATTACGACCTCAGCAACGCCTTCTATGCGCGCTGGCTCGATCCGACGATGACCTATTCCTCGGCTGTGTTCGCCAAGCCCGGACAGGACCTCGCCGACGCCCAGCTGCACAAATTCCGCCGCCTCGCCGAGAAGCTCGATCTGCGTCCCGGCCACCGGCTGCTCGAAATCGGCTGCGGTTGGGGCGGCTTCGCCACGTTCGCCGCGCGCGAATTCGGCGCGCTGGTGACGGCGATCACCATCTCGCGCGCCCAGCTCGCCCATGTGCGGGAGCGCGTCGTACGCGAGGGGCTCGGCGACCGCATCGAGGTGAGGTTCTGCGACTATCGCGACCTGCGCGAAACCTTCGACCGCATCGTCTCGATCGAGATGTTCGAGGCGGTAGGCGAAAAATACTGGCCGACCTATTTCGCCAAGATCCGCGATTGCCTCGTTCCCGGCGGACGGGCGGCGTTGCAGATCATCACCATCGCCGATCGCTGGTTCGACAGCTATCGCAAGGGCGTCGATTTTATCCAGCGTTATATCTTTCCCGGCGGCATGCTGCCGTCGCCGGCGGCGCTGCGGCGCGAGATCGGGCGGGTCGGCCTCGCCCTCGACCGGCAGGAATTTTTCGGCAGCCATTACGCGCGCACGCTCGCCGAATGGAACCGGCGCTTCCAGGCGGCGTGGCCGGAGATCGTCCAGCTCGGCTTCGACCAGCGCTTCAAGCGCATGTGGGAGTTCTATCTCGCCTATTGCGAAGCCGGCTTCCGCACCGGCTCGATCGACGTCACCCAGGTCTCGCTGATCAAACCCTAAGCCGGACGCGTTGACGGCTGCGGCGGGCGACGCCTATTGTCGGTCATCTTCATGCGGTCGATTCGACAGGGGGCAATCATGCGGTGGATGATTCTGGCGGCGGTAACGGCACTGGCCGGATTCGGGATGGCGGGGGCGGCCGAGGCGCATACGTTCGGCGCGGCAAATGCCGGGTTGGCCCAGGGTCTCGCGCATCCCTTCGGCGGGCTCGATCATGTCCTTGCCATGGTTGCGGTCGGGTTGTGGGCGGTCCAGATCTCCGCGCGGGCGGGCGCTCGGCGGGCCTTATGGCTGGTGCCGGCCGCGTTCGTGGTCATGATGATGGTGGGCGGCGTCGCGGCGTTCGCCGGCGTGCCGCTGCCAAAAGTCGAATTCGGCATTCTCGGCTCGTTGCTGGTGCTCGGCGGGCTGGTCGCGCTGGCGGCCCGGGTTCCGGCCGGGCTGGGCGCCGCCGTGGTCGGATTCTTCGCGGTTTTTCATGGTCATGCCCATGGCGTCGAACTGCCGGAGGCGGCCTCGGCCCTCCTCTATACGTTCGGTTTCGTGACTGCGACCGCAGCTCTCCATGGAATTGGCGTGGCGGCGGGCCTATATTTGCGGGGTGAGGCGGGACGCTGGCTGGTCCGCATGGGCGGAGCCGGGGTCGCCGCCGCGGGTCTTGCCATGATGATGGCCGGTTGACCGGCCGGGAGATGCGAACCATGTTCGATCGTCGGCGGTTTCTAGGCTCTACGGCGCTGGGCGTCATCGGGACTGCGGCGGCGCTGGTCGCCGGCCGGCCGGCACGCGCTTTTTTGCGCGAGGGGCCCGATCCGGTCGCCGAATCGATTTATCTGCGCGCCTGCGAGACGCAGCGCACGCATTTGCAGCTCGTCGCCGATCTCGCCGCCCAGCTCGAAGGCCAGGAAACGCCGGTCCGCGCCCGCGAGATCGTGCTGGCGATGAACTGCCCGATCTGCGGCTGCAAGCTCGCCGATGCGGTCGATCCGGCCATGGCGCTGCCGCCGCG
Source organism: Rhodospirillales bacterium (assembly GCA_016195145.1). Classification (GTDB taxonomy): domain Bacteria; phylum Pseudomonadota; class Alphaproteobacteria; order CACIAM-22H2; family CACIAM-22H2; genus JACQAF01. The sequence continues at coordinate 7,824 of JACQAF010000080.1, read as the reverse complement.
TTGAGCGCGGCCGGAAATCCCCGATCGGCGATCAGCGGGCGATGGCGATCACTCCCGCCTTGTGCGCCGCGAGGAAATCCTCGGCGGCTTCTTCGCCCAGCTCCATCAGCCACTCGATGAAATCGGGCGAACGGTCGAGCTTCGATGGATAGTCGAGATCGGGCTTGCCGAGCTCGATGCGGTGCACGGGGGTAATCTTGTAGGGACTGTTGACCAGCCGGCGCGCCGCGACCAGCTCGTTGATCTTGCCGATGAACTCCATCTCCTGGCGCAGCGACAGATTGCCGGCTAGCTCGTTGCGGCGGTCCTCGATGTCGGAAATGCCGATCGGCGGCTTGTCGCGCCGGTCGGGGTTGATCTGGATCACCCAGATTTCGTCGGGGTTGCGATCGTGCCGCTTGCCGAAGACGTCGGGCAGGTCGCGCAGCGGCGGGTTTTGCGACAACAGCCCATCCCAGAAATAATGCGGCGCCTCGCCGATCTTGATTTCGACCGAGCGGAAGAGCGGCGGCACGGCGGTCGTCGCCAGCATCGATTCGACGGTGATCTCGTGCTTGCGGAAGACGCGGAACGTGCCTTCGAGAACGTCGACGGCGGCGACCAGCAGCTCGGGGCTGTCCTCGGTCACTAGGTCCTTGAGCGTCGCGAACGGCACATGCTCTTCGAGCAGGCGCTTCAGCGCCTCTTGCCCGACATTGAAGACATGATAGGGGCTGATCTCGACCCCCGGCACGAAGCGACCGGCCATGACCAGCGAGCGGTTCCACAGCCAGTCGAGCGGCGTGCTCGCCGAATTGCGTTCCCAGAACGATTTAAGGAGATCGGCCGCGAGATCGCGGTCGTCCTGCAACAACCCGTACCAGGCGAGCAGGCCGCAGATCGCGCCGCCCGACGTGCCGGACAACGCGACGATCTCGTGATTGTCGGAGGCGAGGATCCGCCGCAATACGCCGGCGGTGAAGGCGGTATGGCTGCCGCCGCCCTGGCAGGCAATCGCCACTTTCAAGCCCTGGCCGGGCTCGGCGCCGGTTTCGGGCGCGCGTTCGGGTCTACCCACGGTATTCCTCCAGATGGGAAATACCCCCCGGGCCGAGTATACGCCGGTTATGGTTAAATAAGAATGAATTCGCCGCCCGGACGGCCGTCGGGCGCGGCTGGGATCAGTTCAGCTCGGCGCGCAGTTTCTGGCGCAGAACGTCGATCGGGACGCGCTTGCCCTCGATGCTGATGCACCAGAAGGTCCAGCCATTGCAGGCCGGGGCGCCCTGCACCGCCGCGCCAACCTGATGGATCGAACCGCGGCAATCGGCCGCGATCAGCGTGCCGTCGGCGCGCACGCGCGCCGTCCACCGGCCCGACGGATCGGTCAGCACCTCGCCCGGCTGCAACAGCCCACGCTCGACCAGCCAGCCGAACGGCACGCGCGGCTCCTCGCGCTTGGACGGCGTGGCGACCAGTTCGGTGTCGGCGGGCGGGCGCACATCGGCGATGCGCGCGCGCGCGACCGCCGCATAATCCTCGTCGCGTTCGATGCCGATAAAACGCCGACCGAGCTTCTTCGCCACCGCCCCGGTCGTGCCGGTGCCGAAGAAGGGATCGAGCGCCGTTTCGCCCGGCTTGGTGGCGGCGAGGATGACGCGATGGAGAAGCGCTTCGGGCTTCTGCGTCGGGTGCGCCTTCTTGCCGTCCTTCTTCAGCCGTTCGGGCCCGCCGCAGACCGGGATCAGCCAGTCGGAGCGCATTTGCAGATCGTCGTTGAGCGCCTTCATCGCCGCGTAGTTAAAGGTGTAGCGCGACGATTCCTGGCGGGCCGCCCAGATCAGCGTCTCGTGCGCGTTGGTGAAGCGCCGGCCGCGGAAATTCGGCATCGGGTTGGTTTTGCGCCAGACCACGTCGTTGAGCGTCCAGAAACCGAGGTCCTGCAACGCCGCGCCGACGCGAAAGATATTGTGATACGAGCCGATCACCCAGATCGTGCCGTCGGGTTTCAGCGCGTGCCGCGCCGCGCCGAGCCAGGCGCGGGTGAAGCGGTCGTAATCGGCGAAATCGCCGATCCGGTCCCACGCCTCGTCGACGCCGTCGACGCGCGTGTGGTTGGGGCGGTGAAGTTCGCCCTTGAGCTGGAGATTGTAGGGGGGGTCGGCGAATACCATGTCGACGCTGCCCGCGGGAAGCGCCGCCATAAGTTCGATACAGTCGCCGACCAGGATCCGGCCGGCCGGATCGTCCGCGATCGCTCTCTCCCCGCCCGTCGAGAGTTTGCGCGAAGCCATGGTCGCGCATCCTGAGTCAGCCCCGAGTCGCCGTCAATAGATAAATTGAGTCAAGGTGTTAGCTATAGGCCGAGGCGTCCCTGGGCGAGTGGGGCAAAGCTCAATCTGTGGTGTGGCGTGGGGCCGAGACGCGCTATCCCTTCGATATGGGCGACGGTGCCATAGCCCATATTCGTCGCCCAGCCGAAGCCGGGATAGCGCGGGTCGAGGCGGTGCATCGCCCGGTCGCGGATCACCTTGGCAACGATCGAGGCAGCGGCAATCGACAGCGACGTTGCATCGCCGTCGACCAGCGTCATCGCCCGGCAGCCGAGATCGGGCGGCGCGCGATTGCCGTCGACCAGTGCCACGTCGGGCGCCAGTCCGAGCCGGCCGACGGCGCGCCGCATGGCAAGAAAGGTCGCCTGCAGGATATTGATCCGGTCGATTTCCGCGACGCTTGCGGCACCGATGCCAAAGGCAAGGTCGCCGGCGCGCGCCGCTGTCGCGAGTTCGGCGAAAGCCGCGATGCGCTGGGCGGGGGTCAGCTTCTTCGAATCATCGATGCCCCCGGTCAGCGCCGCCGGCAGGCGGTAATGACGGAACGCCACCGCCGCCGCGACCACCGGCCCGGCAAGGGGGCCGCGCCCCGCTTCATCGATGCCGGCGACGAGGCCGCCGAGTTTTTTCTCAAACGCGAAATCGGGCATCGGCGAAGCATAGCACCGCGCCGTGTCGGGCGCCCGCGCTTAACGCCCGGCGATCGTGAGCCCGTCGACGCGCAGCGTCGGCGCATCGACCCCGTAGCGGAATACGAGATCGTCGGCCGCGCTCAGGTTCATGAACATCTCGGCGAGATTGCCGGCGACCGTGATCTCGCTTATCGGATAGGTAAGCTCGCCGTTCTCGATCCAGAAACCGGCGGCGCCGCGGCTGTAATCGCCGGTGAGGTTGTTAACGCCCATGCCGATGAACTCGCTGACATACAATCCGCGCTCGACGCCGGCAAGCAGGGCGGCGCGGGAATTCTTTCCCGCCTCGAGATAGAGATTGGATGCGCTCGGCGACGGCGGGGAAGAGGTGCCGCGCGCGGCGTGCCCCGTGCTCGCCATGCCGAGCTGGCGGGCCGAACGCAGGTCGAGCAGCCAGGTGGTGAGCACGCCCTTGTCGATGATGGCGCGGCGGGTCGGCGCGATGCCCTCGCCGTCGACCGGCTTGGATGCAAGGCCGCGGCGGCGGAACGGATCGTCGATGATGGTGACGTTGGCCGGAAACACCGGTTTGCCGAGCTTGGATTTGAGGAAGCTGGTGCCGCGCGCGATGGCCGCGCCGTTGATCGCGCCGGCGAGATGGCGCAACAGGCCGCCGGCGACGCGCGGATCGAAAATCACCGGCGCCTTGCATGTCTCGACCTTGCGCGGCTTCAGGCGCTTCAGCGCCCGCTCGGCGGCGTTGCGGCCGATTTCCTCGGGCTTTTGCAGATCGGCGCCATGCACGGCGGTCGAATAATCGTAATCGCGCTCCATCGTCGTGCCAGCGCCGGCGATCACCGCGACGCTGACGCTATGGCTCGACCGCTGATACGAAGCGGCGAAGCCGTTGCTCGCGGCGAGCGCCACGCGCGTCGTGCCCCAGCCGGCCTGCGCCCCCTCGGAATTGGTGATGCCGGGCGTGGCGAGCGCGGTTTCTTCCGCCGCCCGCGCGCGTTCGATCAATGCCTCGGGCGACGGTTCGACGGGATCGACGAGGTCGAGATCGGGCAGCGTGCGCGCCGTCTCGGCCGGATCGGCGAGGCCGCAGAACGGGTCCTCGGGTGCCGCTTTGGCCATCGCCACCGCGCGCTCGACCAGCTCGTCGATCGCGCGCAGCGACCGGTCGGAGGACGAAACGATCGCCTGCCGCTTGCCGACGAAGACGCGCAGGCCGAGATCCTGCCCCTCGGCGCGCTCGACCTGTTCGACCTGGCGCAGCCGGCGGGCGTGGCTCAGCGACGCGCCTTCGGTGAACAGCGCGTCGGCGGCGCTGGCCCCGGCGCACTTGGCGCGGGCGAGCAGATCGGCAAGAAGGCCCAGGGCATCGGCGGTGGCGGTTTCGGTCATCGGGCGATCAAACGCTCCCTTCCTTTTCGACGACGAGGATGCGCGCCGCCCCGCGCGGATGCGCGACATGTTCGTCGCCGGTTCCGGCATAGAATATATGCCCGGCGTCGAGGCGTACAACGCGTTCGGCCCCCGCCTCGCGATAATGCATGTCGACCGCGCCGTCGAGAACCACGAACACCTCGGCCCCATCGTTGACATGCCATTTGTAGGGCCGGTCGGTCCAGTGCAGACGCACCGTCGCGCCCTCGATCCTGGCGATGTCGAGCGCATCCCAGGCGCGGATGCCGGTGAAGGTTTTGGGATCGATGCGTTTCACCGGCTCATCTCCAGATCGGCTTGCCGGTCCCGGGCAGGCCGAGGCGCGGCCATTTCTCGCTCACCGTGCGGACCACATCGTCCGACATGCGGATCTTGCGCCCCCATTCGCGCTTGGTTTCGGGCGGCCATTTGTCGGTCGCGTCGAGCCCGATCTTGGAGCCGAGGCCGGATTCGGGGCTGGCGAAGTCGAGATAGTCGATCGGCGTGTTCTCGACGATGGTCACGTCGCGCGCCGGGTCCATGCGGGTCGAGATCGCCCACATCACGTCCTGCCAGTTGCGCGCATCGATGTCGTCGTCGACTACGATCACCCATTTCGTATACATGAACTGCCGCAAATATGACCACACGCCCATCATCGCCCGTTTGGCGTGGCCGGGATAGGCCTTCTTGATCGACACGACGGCGATGCGGTACGAGCAGCCCTCGGGCGGCAGCCAGAAATCGACGATCTCGGGGAATTGCTGGCGCAGCAACGGCACGAATACGTCGTTGAGCGCCTCGCCGAGCACCGACGGTTCGTCGGGCGGCCGGCCGGTGAAGGTCGATAGATAGATCGGGTCGCGGCGCATGGTGATCGCCGAAACCCGGAACACGGGAAATTTCTCGACCGAATTGTAATAGCCGGTGTGGTCGCCATAGGGGCCCTCGTCGCCGTAATCGTCGAGCGAGACATGCCCTTCGATGACGATCTCGGCCTCGGCCGGGACCTTGAGCGGCACGGTCTTGCAATCGACCAGCTCGACGCGCTTGCCGCGCAGCAGCCCGGCGAACTGGTATTCCGACAGCGTGTCGGGCACCGGCGTGACCGCGGCGAGGATGGTGCCGGGATCGGCGCCGATCACCGCCGCCGCCGGCAGGGGCTCGCGGCGCTCCTTGGCCCAGCGCGCATGGTGCTGCGCGCCGCCGCGATGGCGCAGCCAGCGCATCAGCGTCGTGTCACGCCCGGTCACCTGCATGCGATAGATGCCGAGGTTGAAATTATCCTCGCGCGCCTCGCCGGGCCCCTTGGTGACGACCAGCGGCCAGGTAATCAGCGGCGCCGGCTCGCCCGGCCAGCAGGTCTGGACGGGCAGTATGCCGAGATCGATCTCGGCCCCGGTCCGCACGATGTCCTGGCACGGCGCGTGGCCGACCGTCTTCGGTTTCATCGACAGCACGGTCTTGGCGAGCGGCAGAAGCTCGATCGCCTCGCGCCAGCCCCCGGGCGGCTCGGGCTGGCGCAGGAAGGCGAGCGTTTCGCCGATCTCGCGGAGTTGCGCCGGCTCGCGATCCATGCCCCAGGCGACACGCTCGACCGTGCCGAACAGGTTGACCAGAACCGGCATGTCGTAGCGCCGGCCGTCAGGCCCGACGACGTTCTCGAACAGCGCCGCCGGCCCGCCTTCGGCGAGCAGCCGGGTCTGAATTTCGGTCATCTCCAGAACCGGGGATACCGGTTCCTTGACCCGGACCAGGCGGCCGTCGCGTTCGAGGCGGGCGATGAAATCGCGGAGGGAGGCGTAGGGCATGGCGAGAGGGATATTAGGCGACGGGCCGGGCGCTGGCCACCGGCGCATCTAGGCTGGCGGGAGTTTTCCGGCTTTGGCGCGCTGGGTGGCGAGATAAAGGCCGGGCAGGATTAGGGCCGCCCCGGCGAGATGATAGTCGCGCAGCGTTTCGCCGAGCAGCAGCCAGGCGAGCCCGGCATTATAGACCGGCCCCAGATACATGAGCAGCCCTGTACGGCTGGCGCCGAGGGTGCGCTGCACGAGCGCGTAGCAATAATACGCGCCGACCGACGGCACGAAAGCGAGGAAAACGATCGTGCCGATGGTCGTCGCGTCGAGGGCGGGCGTTCGTCCGCTCCACGCTTCGACGGCGGCGAACGGGGCAAGGGTGACCAACCCGCCGGCGGCGATGGCGGCGAAGCGCGCGGCCATCGAAAACGCCGACGGGCGATGGCGCAGCATGATCGAATAAAACGCCCAGGCGACCGCTGCCGCCGCGATCCACAGATCGCCGGCGGTGAAGCGCAGATTGATGAAAACGTCCGGATCGCCGCGCGCGATGATGGCGAGCACGCCGATGAGGGCGAGCGCCACGCCGGCGCCCTGGCGGGTCGACATCGTGGCGCCGTAGATCGAGCGGTCGAGCAGGATGATCAGCACCGGCGAGGCGGCGTAGATCAGGCCGATATTGGTCGCCGTGGTGGTCGCCGCGCCGATATAGACGAAAGCGCCGCATACGCCCATGCCGAGCCCGCCGAGGATCAGGAGATCGAGCCATTCCCGGCGTATCGCGCGCCGCGCCTGCCACAGCGCCCGGCCGGCGAAGGGCAGCAGCAGAATGAACGCCCCCACCCAGCGCCAGAAGGCGAGCGCCACCGGCGGAATGAAATCGGCCGTCGCCCGCGCCACCAGCATGTTGGTGATGAACAACGCCGGGGTGACGAAGATCAGGATAAAGGCAAGACGCTCGTGCGGCCGGTCGGCGCTGCCGCCGGGTGTCGGTTGGGTCGTCAAACGGATACCCCCTGTCGATGGCGGCCGGATACTAGAGCGTTCGGGCCGGGCTATCCACTGTCCGAGGCGACGGATAGTATGCGCGCCATGCAAAGCTTCCCCGCCGAATTCGCCGATCTGTTGACGCGCCAGGGGCGGCGCATTCTCGACGGCCGCGCGCCCAATGCGGCCGGCGCGATCGCGGGCGACGGCCGCTTCTTCATCGCGTCCGGAATCGTCGCCCGCGACAAGGCGGCGGCGGTTGGTCGGCTGCTCGACCGGCATGTGGCCTCGCATCTCGTGCCGCTCGTGCAGGCGATCCCGCCCGAAACCATCGCCAACCAGACGCGCAATTACCAGGAGCGCCTGCCCAAGACCGTGCGCGCCCGCACCGCTTATCTCGAACGGCGCGGCAGCAAGGCATGGCGCGCGGCGGAAAGCATCGGCCTTGTCGCCATACTCGGTTCGACGAGCTTCCGGCGCTTCGCCGAGGTCGTCGCCGGCCGGACGCTCGATCCGGCGATGGGCCGGCAGGTGCTGCGTTACGGTCCCGGCGACTATGCCGGGCCGCATACCGATCATCATCCCGAGGACCCGCGCGCCAGGGACGGCTATATCGACATGCATGTAAGCTTCGGCCACGCCGATATCGCCCACCAGTATCTGGTC
>JACQAF010000079.1 GCA_016195145.1 Rhodospirillales bacterium | reverse complement strand
TCGAATGGCTCGAGGGCAAGGACCTGCCGGGCGTCGCCGCGCTGGCGCGGTGAGCGCCATGCGACGGCTGTGCATTGCCGTGAACAAGATTGCGCTGGTCGTCGATCTGCTCGACACGCCGACGGCCGATGCCTTGTGGCAGGCGGCGCCCTTCGATGCGACGGCGCAGATCTGGGGCGACGAGGTTTATTTCTCGACTCCGGTTTCGGCGGCGCGCGAGAAAAATGCCCGCGCCGTGGTCGAGAAGGGCGAGATCATGTTCTGGCCCGACGGCGACGCCATTGCCATTGCCTGGGGGCGCACGCCGGCCTCGCGCGGCGACGAAATCCGCCTCGCCGGCCCGTGCAATCTGTGGGCGCGGACGGCCGACGATGTGGCGCAACTGAAATCGGTGCGGGCAGGGGCGCCGATCCGTGTCGAGCGGATCGGCTGAGCGCTCAGGTCAGCTGATCGTAAACCTGATGCGAGAGGCGGAGCAGTTCGTCGCGCGACAGGGTGCCGGCGACGGCGTAGGCGAGCCGGTTGTCGATCCAGTAGAACAGGCCGAGCCCGTTGCGTTCGGTGACGAAGCGGAACGCGGTTTCGGTCTGGCTGGCGGGGGCCGATTTCATGAACAGGGTGATGCGGTTGCCGGCCGCATTCTCGTACATGAACTGGCAGGCGACGCCGCCCTCGCTCGTCGGCAGCAGGCGGCCGCCCATCAGCCGGTAGCCGCGATCGTCGAGACGCGGCGCCTTGATCTCGCGCCCCATGCGATTGGATAGCCAGCGCGTAAGATGGGCTTCCTCGTTGGCCGCCACCTCGACCGGGTGACGGACTTCGACCGTGTATACGGCATGGGCGATCGCCGCTTGCGCGTAGACGGGTGAAACCTGCCCCACCTGCCCGGCGAGCCGCGCCGGGGCCAGCGCATCGCGGGCCAGCACGGGATCGAAGCAGCGGTGGAGATCGGCGTTGACGCGGCCATAGAAAACGGCGCGCGCCGACAATTCGGCATCGGCGGCAAGCGAGGTTTCGATCTCGGCGGCGCGCGCCGGATCGACCTCGCCGTCGACATAGGCGTGGAGTTCTTCGTCGCTGATCGGTCGGGGCGCGGTCATTTCACTCTCCTCAGGCCGGGACCGCCCGCGCCTGCGACGCTCATCCCCGCGAGCAGTTCGCGCAAGCGCTCGCGCCCGCGATGCAGCCGGCTCATCACCGTGCCGATCGGCGCGCCGATAACGGCGGCGGTTTCCTGGTAGCTCATTCCTTCGAGGCCGACGAGGAGGACGACCTGACGCTGCTCATCGGGAAGGGCGGCAAGGGCGGATTCAAGGGTTGCGATCTCCAGCCGGTCTTCCTGGCTGGCGCGCACGGGCACGCCGAGCGCATTGTCGTCGAGCGAGCTGTGCCGCGGACGGCGGCTGGCGGCGCGGGCGGCGTTGGCGTGGAGATTATGCATGATGGTGAACAGCCAGGTTCGCAAATTGCTGCCCGCCTGCCAGAGATGCAGCCGGCCCCAGGCCCGTTCGAGGCAGTCCTGCACCAGGTCCTCGGCCATCGTCCGGTCGCGAAGCAGGGCGCGCGCATAGCGTCGCAGATGCGGGATCTGCGCCACGATCGGATGGTCGCTCGACGTCTCGGCCATGGGCGGCGGGCTCGGCTGCTCATTCGGGCGTTAACCGGCGCGTCCCGGCGGAAGGAATCTCCCGCCGGGGCGACGGTGCGACAAGGTTATTGAATTTTCAGGATTTTCTTGGCCTCGGCAAGCGCGTCGACCGATTTCTGGTGGCTGGCGGCCTTATGATGGGTTTCGCCTTCGGCGCGCAGTTCCTTCACTTTTGCCATGTCGGCGGCCGAGAGCTGCGGATTCTTGGCCAGCTCCGCGTCGATCGCCTTCATATCGACCGGGCAATGAAAGGCAAAGGCCGGCGTGGCGAATGCGGCAACCAGGGCGGTCGCGATCAGGGTGCTCTTCAACATGATTTCTCCCCATTCCAAGTGACGCCTCCCCCAGGATGAGGGACGGTACGCAGTGGAATGAACACTGCGATAGAACAATTTATTCCGGGGGATGGGCTAAGTGGGATCGCCGAACGGCAACGCGATCGGGTGAGTCATGCCTTGCCGCCAGCGACTGACGATTTCGGAGGCGTTAGTCTGGGCGAGGTTTTCGAAGAATTGCAGCGCCTTGGGCAATTCGTCGGGATCGGCCGATTTATCCTGCGGGTGGGCGCGCCGGGCGAGCAGGAAAATCGAAGCGAATACCGGCTTGTCGAGCGCCGCCGCCTTGCAGATGACAGCGAGTGCCCGGCCGCCGGTCTGGTAGATCGCCTGCCGCGCCAGGGTGATCTTGAGATTGGCGAAGCGCGCGAACAGCGCCTCGAACAGCGCCACTTCGCCGGCCCGCAACAGGCGGACGAAAAGCTGGGGGTCCTCGATGACGCCGTTGCGCAGCACGTTGGCGAGTTTCGTAGTGGCGTCGCCGAGGGCGGCGGAGCGCGAATAATCGGCGATCGCTTCCTCGACGCTGTCGGCGATCGCCCGATCGAGCATCTCCTTGTCGACGTCGAAATTGAGCGCGATATAGCGCCGCAACGCTTCCGAGACCCAGCCGTACATCTTGCCGGCAAGCTCGGGCTCCAGCTCGTGGCGGTGGAGAAGAGGCTCGCGCAGGGATTCCGAGTTTCGCGAGCGGTCAACGAGGTATTGCAGCGTCGCTTGCGCGATGCGGGCGTTGCGGTTGTCGAGAAGGGCGTGCATCACTTCGTCTTCGTCCGCCTCGACCAGGGCCGCGGAAACCGTTTCGCTGACCTGCCGGCGCATGGCGATGGCGAGGCGATGTTGCAGCGTGCGGTAACGAATGACGACTACCAGATCGTCGTCGTTGAGAACGCCGCTCTCGACCAGGATCGGCCGCGCCACTTCGATCGCGTCGTTGGCCAGGCGGACGATAAGCTCGTAGGGCGCATTCGGCGCGCGCGCCAGGCGCTCGGCCAGCGTCCGGCGGATCGGCATCTCGATCTCGCCGAGCAGCTTGCGCAGAATATCGGTGGCGATATCGCGCTCGCGGGCGCGGCTATCCTCGGGTCCGGCGCCGACCACCTCGCCCAGCGCCTTGACCAGCCGGGAGCGGGATTCGGGCGCCCGGTCGTGGGCAAGCGCCAGCATCTCGGTAATCTCGGTCGGCTCGTTTTGCGGATCCGGCATCGCTATGCTCGCTGTAGCTGCCCGAGCGTAGACTATGCGGCGGCACAGGTTAGCGAACAGTTAAGACGCACCCGCCAAACACACGCCATCCGGATATGAAATAGGGCGTAGGATCGAATCAATTTTCGTTAATTTGCAGATTGTTAATGGCGGCCACCGGGCTGGGGGCGAAGGTACCATATATGCAACTTTAGATAGTTGTACTATACAAATACATCTTAAAATAGAAAAATAGATCTGCCCATATTCGCGGCGCAAGCGTTCTTATTCGATCCATTCGACGATCACGATACCAGGCGCACCGTTGCCGCTCTGCACTCCGTTGCCGCACGCTCCGCTGCCGCTGCCGTAATTGGTCGCGTGGCTGGTCGGGCCGCCGCCATTTGCGGCCGTTCCGGGGCCGAAGAACGGAGAGGGCGCGCCGCCGCCAACACCCCAATTACCTGGATACCCAATGATGTTGATGTCGCCGCTGCTGCCAGCCCCAGCAGTGCCTTGGGACGCTCCTGTGCCGCCGCCCCCTCCGCTAGCAGATACATAAGCCCCGAAAGACGATGTGCCGCCAGGATTGCCATTTTGCGGCTGGCTGCCTACGCCGTTGCCGCCGGCGCCAACGGTAACGGCGACATTGGACGATAATCCGGTAACCCACTTGATCGCCGCCCCGCCACCGCCGCCACTGCCTTTGGCTGTGAGATCAGTATCCTTATGTCCGCTCCCGCCGCCGCCGACGACCGTGACTTTGTAATCAGTGATGCCGGGCACGGGCGTGAAGGTGCCGCTGGAGGTAAATACCTGCCGCTTGAGCGCCCGCGAGGCGGCCGCCGGCTTGCCGACGGACCAGTAATTGTCTGCGCCGGCGACGATGAAGCAGGACTGGCCGGCGGTGAGGGTGATCGAGGAGCCGCCGTCGATCTGGCCGCTCGCGGCGCTGACGGTGAGCGTGCTGGCCGAACAGCGCAGGGCGACCCACCAGTCGTTGCCGGTGGTCGCCACGCCCGGCAGCGTCGCGGTGGCGGTGGCGGTGAACTGGATGAGCTGGCCGCGATCGGCGGCGGCGAAGGTGTAGCTGGCGCTCTTGCTCTGCATCGGGATCGCCGGCACGGCGTTGCCGCTGCCGTCGTTCTTGAGCAACGGATTGGCGTTGAGCGTGGCGAGCGTGCCGATATTGGCGAAGGCGCCCGAGGCGAGGCCGAGAGTGGACAGGCTCCGCTCGTCGGCGATGGTGGCGTTGGTGATCTGGGTCTGGCCGGCGACCAGCGCCACCTGCGCCACCGGCGCTTTCCCGGCCGGGATCGCCGGCGGGACCGGGGCAGCCGCCTCAACCCCGGCGACCACCGATACGGCGCCGGTGGCCCGGTCGATCACCACCCGGTCGATGCGCGGGTTGGCGGTGGGCGCTGCGATCGTGCCGGTGCTCTGGGCGGCAACCTCGGTCAGGGTCGTGCCGTTGAACACCGAGCCCGCATCCACCCGCACGGTCATATCCGGCGTTGCCTGCGCGTGCGGCGCGAAGGCGTCGACGATGCGCTTCGCGACGGCCCAATTGCCGTCGTTATTGCCAACATACGTATTTACGGACTGTATGCTGGCGTTGGTCAAACCGAAGGTCTCGACTGGCATGATTTTCTCCTCGCTGGAAAAATATGGCGAGGCGATTTGTACGTGCGAATCCGCGCGCAACTCTACAGCAATGGTGTTGCAACGAATTTCCTCTTAAACTTGCTGACGTTGCCGCGGCGCGCGGCGCGCAATGCGGTTACGGGAGCGGGGCGATGGGAGGATTCGATGCAGGCGCGAGGATATGACGGCGGCACAATCCGGCGGAACATCCGGATTGTATTGAGCGCAATGATCGCGGTCGCCATGCTGGGCGCCGCCGCGCAGGCCCAGATCGGGCAACCGCCGGGCGAGCGGTTTGTCGTTCGTCCGGCCGACATGCCGCCGCCCTATGCCACGCCGAGTGCGGGCAATCCGCCGCGCCAGGTGCTGCGTCCGGCGGATACGACCCTCAAGGTGCCGCGGGGGTTCGTTGCGAATCTTTTTGCCGAGGACCTCGATCATCCGCGCTATCTGGCGGTTGCCTCCAACGGCGATGTCTTTCTTGCCGAAAGCAGCGCCGGCAAGATCACCCTGCTGCGCGACGCCGACGGCGACGGCAAGGCCGAGCTCCGCACGACCTTCGTCGACGGATTGCGCCGGCCGCACGGGATCGCGTTCCGGCCGGGATGGGTCTATGTCGCCGATACCGAGCGTGTATGGCGCATTCCCTACGAGCCGGGCGACACGCAGGCGCGCGCCCGGCCCGAAGCGGTGACCGCCGACGGGGCGCTCGGCAGCAGCGGCGGGCACTGGACGCGCAATATCGTTTTCGCGCCGGACGGGGCGAAGTTCTATGTCTCGATCGGTAGTGCCGGCAATATCGCCGAGGAAGCGTTGCCGCGCGCCTCGGTCGTCGAGTTTCGCGCCGATGGCAGCGCGCCGCGCATGTTCGGCTGGGGCTTGCGCAATCCGGTCGGGATCGCCATCCGTCCCGACAGCGACGACGTGTGGACGGTGGTCAATGAACGCGACGGCATGGGCGACGGGCTCGTGCCCGATTTCTTCACCCGCATCGTCGATGGCGGGTTTTACGTCTGGCCCTATGCCTATATCGGCCCCAATCCGCAGCCGGGCTTTGCCGAGCGCCGCCCGGATCTGGTCCGCCAGGCGCTGGTTCCCGATTTGCTGTTCCGCTCGCACTCGGCGCCGATCGGCCTGACATTCTATACTGGCGCGTCTTTCCCGGCCGAATATCGCGGCGACGCCTTCGTCGCCCTGCGCGGTTCGTGGAACTCGGGCAAGCCGACCGGCTATGTCGTAGCGCGGGTTCCGTTCCGCGACGGGCGGCTGGCCGGCCATTACGAGACCTTCGCCAGCGGATTCTGGATCGGCGGCGTCGAGCGGGCGAATGTCTGGGGCCGGCCGACCGGGGTGGCCGTGGCGGCCGACGGGGCCCTGCTGATTGCCGACGATACCGGCCTTACCGTCTGGCGGATCCAGTGGCGGGGAGGATAACGGGGTTTTGTTAACGATTGTTTAGGCGGTTGCCGGCGAAACTGCGCCCCGATGCAGATTCCCCCGAGCAATGCGCTTCTCCAGGCGCTGTCGCGCGCGGCCGAAACCGGCGCAGCGGCGCAACGGCCGCACAAACCGGTCTCGAACGACGCCGCCCGCGCCGCCGCCAAGGCCGCGTTTGCGGCGGTGTCGGCGAAAACCCAACCGGTCGCTGCCGCATCATCCGCGTCTGCCGTTGCCACTGTGCCAACGGCTGCCGCCGCCGCGCCGGCGATCCCGCCGACCAAGCCGAT